>NZ_JBNNJZ010000021.1:0-40441 GCF_050270335.1 Streptomyces sp. NPDC059900 | reverse complement strand
CCCGCTGATTAAGAGTCAGCTGCTCTAACCAACTGAGCTAGCGGCGCCTGCTGACTCGAAAATAATACCTGGTCCCGGGGGGTGCTCAGAACCGCTGCCCGCAGCCCCCGGACGAGCCCCTAGATCGCGAGGGAGAGCAGCACCGGCGCCGCCTCGCGATTGAGCGTCCTGGCCGCCTCCCGCAGCCGGTGCGCGTGCTCCAGCGGCAGGGAGAGCGCCAGGCAGCCTGCCGCGGCGCCCGCGGTGATGGGGACGGCGGCGCAGACCGTGCCGACCGCGTACTCCTGGAGGTCGAGGACGGGGACCGTGGCGGGCTGGGCGGCGAGGCGGTTCAGGAGGACCCGCTCGTTCGTGATCGTCCGCGAGGTGAGGCGGGCCATCTTGTGGCGCGAGAGGTGGTCCCTGCGGCCGTTCAGGTCGAGCTGGGTCAGCAGGCTCTTGCCGACCGCGCTGGCGTGCGCGGAGGAGCGGAAGTCCACCCATTCGTTGACCTTCGGCGTGCGGGGGCCGTCCGCGAAGTCGGTGATCTTGATTTCGCCGTCTTCGTACCGGCTGATGTAGACGGCCGCGCCGATCGTGTCGCGCAGCCCGTCGAGCGTCACCTTGAGCTTGTCCCGCAGTGCCTGCTCGCGGCCCTCGGCGGCGCCGAGACGGTTGAGGGAGCGTCCGGTCACATAGGCGCCGTCGGCGGCCCGGTCGACGTACGCCTCGCGGCGGAGCATGCGCAGCAGGGCGGCGAGGCGGGGTGCGGGGAGCTTGGTCTCCCGTGCGAGTTCGGTTTCGGTGACGCCGGTGTCGTGCCGGGCGACGATGTCGAGCACTCTCAGGGCGCTCTGCACCGAGTGCTGCGGCGTGGTCGGCTCGTGCTTCAGCGCCACGGCATCCCCCTGCGTGGAACGGTTCCGGACAGCTGGGCTCCGTCCACGATAGCCGCCAAGAGGCCGGTGAGGAGCGGATGTTGACGAGAATGTGGCGCGCTCCCGGCTCTGTCAGCAGGAACGCGCCACTCTGGCATATGCCAGCGTCATCACCCGGGCTCTCGTGCGGGCCATCGGCGGATCGTCGGCGGATCACCGGCGGGTCATTGCGGGTGATGACGGTCCGCGGTCACAGGACCGCGCTGAGGAACTCCCTCGTCCGCTCGTGCTCGGGCTCGGTGAAGATCTTCTCCGGGGTCCCGGCCTCGATGACCCGGCCCGAGTCGAACATCAGGACCTGGTCCGAGATGTCACGCGCGAAGTTCATCTCGTGGGTCACGCAGAGCATGGTGATGTCCGTGGTGTGCGCGATGTCCCGCAGGACGTCGAGGACACCGGCCACCAGCTCGGGGTCGAGCGCGGACGTGACCTCGTCCAGGAGCAGTACCTGCGGGCGCATCGCCAGGGCGCGCGCGATGGCCACGCGCTGCTGCTGACCGCCGGAGAGCTGGCTCGGGTACTTGTCGATGTGCTCGGTGAGCCCGACCAGTTCGAGCAGCTCGCGGGCCCGCTGGTCGGCCTCGTCCTTGCCCAGGCCGAGCACCTGGACCGGCGCCTCGGTGATGTTGCGCAGGACCTTCATGTTCGGGAAGAGGTTGAACTGCTGGAAGACCATCCCGATGTTCTTGCGGACCTCGCGGATGTACTTCTCGCTCGCCGGCACGAGCTTGCCGTTCTTCGTCTCGTGCGTGAGGTACTCGCCGCCGACCTTGATCGTGCCCTCTTCGGGCTTCATCAGGGTCATCAGGAGCCGCAGGATCGTCGTCTTGCCGGATCCGGAGGGGCCGATGAGCGTGACGTGCTTGCCCGACGCCACGGAGAAGTCGAGCTCGTCCAGGACGACATGGCTGCCGAAGCGCTTGGTGACCTTGTCGAAGCGGATCAGCTCGCTGCCGTCCACCGTGGGATTGACTGTTTCCTTCGAGGTGCTGCTGTCAGCGGACAAGACGACGCTCCAAGACTCGGAGAAGAACGGAAGCCGGGTAGGCAATGACGATGAAGGCGACGCCGACGACGCTGATGGCCTCGTAGGTGAAGGTCGCCTGGGTGAATCCCTTGGCCTCGCCCAGCATGTCCAGGGCGCCGATGGCGGCGATCTGCGGGGAGTCCTTGAGCATCGACACCACGTAGTTGCCCAGTGCGGGGATCACGCGGCGGATGGCCTGCGGCAGGATGATCGCGGTCCAGGTGCGGCGCTTGGGCAGGCTGAGCGCGGTGGCCGCCTCCCACTGGCCGACGGGAACGCCGTCGATACCCGCGCGGTACACCTCGGCGGTGTACGTCGAGTAGTGCAGGCCGAGGCCGACGATGCCCGTGGTGAGCGGCGACATCGTGGGGCCGAACTCGGGGACGACGGTGAACAGGAAGAACAGCTGCACGAGCAGCGGAGTGTTCCGGATGAACTCGGTGACCGCCGTCACCGGCCAGCGGATCCACGCCTGGTCGGAGCGCTGTGCGATCGCCCAGACCAGACCCAGGGAGAACGCGATCAGGGTGCCCCAGCCCAGTGCCTGGAGGGTGACGAGCACCCCGTCCCAGAACTTCGGCATGAAGTCTTCGACGTTGGACCAGTCCCAGTTCACTTGTTACCCCCGACCGTGATCACGGCATCGGCAGGCGTCTTGGCCCGCAGTCCGCTGAAGAGACCGAGCTTCTCGGGCGCCTGGCCGATCCGCGCCTTCGCGTGCCGCTCCAGGAGCCGCATACCGCGCGTCAGGAGGAAGGCGAGGATGAAGTAGACCACCAGGAGCACGGTGTAGACCGGCGCGCTCTCGGCGGTCACGAGCCGCCACAGGTTGCCCGCGAAGGTCATGTCGGCCACCGCGATGAGGGAGACCAGGGACGTGCCCTTGAGCAGCTCGATCAACAGGTTGTTGAAGGGAGGCAGCATCTCGGGCCAGGCCTGCGGGATCTCGATCTTGCGCAGACGCTGCGCCTTGGTGAAGTTCAGCGCAACCCCCGCCTCGCGCTGCGCCACCGGCACGGCCGCGAGAGCGCCGCGCACGATCTCGGAGCCGTAGGCCCCGTACGTCATCCCGAGGGCCAGCACACCGGCGGCCATCGGCAGGAAGCTGAAGCCGAACAGCATCGGCACCGTGAAGGCCATCCAGAACATGAAGACCAGGGCCGACGTGCCACGGAATATCTCGAAGTAGGTCCCGGCCAGGAACCGCACGATCCAGAGCGGCGACGTACGCAGCACGCCGATCGGGAAGGCGATGACGAAGGCCAGGGCCGCGCTGTAGACCGTGATCTGCACGGTGATCCACAGACCGGGCAGGAACCAGGCAGTGATGAAGTCCCACGTCATCATCAGGAGGCTCCCTTCACGGGCGGGCACAGGTCTTCGAGCGTCAGCTTGGTCATCTCGGTCTTGGTGAAGCCGAACTGGCCGACGACCCGCAGCAGCTCGCCGCTGTCCTTCATCTTGTGCAGCTCTTTGTTGAAGGCGTCGCGGAGGTTCTTCTCGGAGAGGCGGAAGGCGAAACCGCCCGCGCCGTAGGCGGGCTTGCCGTCCACCTCGGGCTGGAAGGCCTCGGTCACCTCGGCCCGCTTGCTGCCCTTCACCACGTCACGGGTGGTGATGGCGGTGCCCGCGAAGGCGTCGACCCGGCCCTGTTCGACCGCGGCGAGGCCCGCCACCGGGTCCGGCAGGATGAGGATGTCCTTCACCCCCGCGGCCTCGGCGTAGCCGATCTCGGCGTACGCGGTGCCGCTGGCCAGCTTGAGCTTCTTCTTGACGATGTCCTCGTACCGCTTGATCCCGTGCGGATTGCCCTTCTTCACGATGAAGGCATCGAGCATCAGGTAGTCGGGATCGGAGAAGAGGACCTCCGCGCAGCGCACCGGGCTGATGTACATGCCCGCCGACACGACGTCGAACTGCTGCGCCTGGGTGAGCCCCGGGATCAGCGCGCCGAACTCGGTCGGGACGGCCTGGACGTTCGGCACGCCGAGCCTCGGGAAGATCACCTTGGCGATCTCCGGCGCCTCCCCGGTGACCTCGCCCTGCTTGTCGATGTAGCCGAACGGGAGCTCGCCCGCCACGCCGATCCTCACGGTCCCCTTGTCGCGGAGCTTGCTCAGCAGATCCCCGCCCTCGACCTTCCCCTCCTCCGGAACCTTCACGCACCCCGCAGCCCCGAGAGCTCCGAGCGCCGCTGCTCCTGCGAGCAGGGAGCGGCGGCGGAGCCTGCTGCCTGTGAATCCCTCGTTGTTCTCATGTGGTGGAGCCATGGGCGCGCGGCTACCCGAAACGATGCCGAATATGCGGGCCAATTTCGGCCCCCGATGCAATCGTTGTGGTCTTGACCCAGGGAGGAGCATGGGACACATGGCAGACCGATTCATCGAAGTCTCCCTCGCGAAGCGGGGAGTTACGTGCACGGCAAAACTGCTCGACGACCGGGCGCCGCTGACTTGCGCGGCGGTGTGGGAGGCGCTTCCGCTGGGCGAAGACGTCTATCACGCGAAGTACGCCCGCAATGAGATCTACGCCCTTTTCCCGGCTTTCGCGGACCGGGAGCCGCCCCTGGAGAATCCGACGGTCACCCCCATTCCCGGCGACCTCTGCTATTTCTCGTTCAACGGGACACAGCTGGGCACACAGGCCTATGGGTACGAACCGGCCGCCGACGTCAAGGCGGGTGCCACGGTCGTGGACCTCGCCCTCTTCTACGAACGCAACAACCTGCTGCTCAACGGAGACGTCGGCTGGGTCCCCGGCATCGTCTGGGGACAGGTCGTCGACGGCCTCGACCGGATGGCCGAGGCCTGCAACGACCTGTGGCGCGCCGGCGCGCAGGGCGAGACGCTGAATTTCCGCCGGGCGTAGAGGGAGCCCGGAGCCTCAGACGGCGGCGGGCGGCGCGATCGTCGCGCTGCCCGCTTCGTACAGCGCGTGCGCGGCCCGCAGGACGAGCGCGTCGGCGTGCCGCGCCCCCACGATCTGCACCCCGATGGGCAGCCCGTCGCGATCCACCCCGCAGGGGACGGTCGCGGCCGGCTGCTGCGTCATGTTGAAGGGGTACGTGAACGGCGTCCATCCCGTCCACCGACGATGGCCGGAACCTTTCGGTACCTCCGCTCCAGCCTCGAAAGCGGTGATCGGCAAGGTCGGAGTGATCAGGAGGTCGTACGTCTGATGGAAGGCGCCCATGCGACGGCCGAGCTCCATGCGTACGTCAACTGCGGCAAGGTAGTCGAGCGCGCTGGCCCGGGCGCCCTGCGCACAGACCTCCCGCAGACCGGGGTCGAGCAACGCCCTGCGGTCCGGCGGCAGATGCTGGATCACGCGCGCGGCGCCGCTGAACCACAGCGTGTGGAAGGCCTCCACCGGGTCCGTGAAGTCCGGGTCGGTCTCCTCGACGTACGCCCCCTGCGCCGCGAGTGACTCCACCGCCTGCCGCACCGACGCGGCGACCGCGGGCCGCACCGCGACCTGACCGCCGAGCGAGGGCGAGTACGCGATGCGCAGGCCGCGTACGCCGCCTTCGATACCCGCGCGGAAGCTGTCGGCCGCCGGGGCGAGCCCCGACCAGTCGCGCGGGTCGGGGCCGCTGATGACGTCCATCAGGAGCGCCGCGTCCGCCGCGTCCCGCGTCATCGGGCCGACGTGTGCGAGCGTGCCGAACGCGGACGCGGGGTAGAGCGGTACCCTCCCGTACGTCGGCTTCAGCGCGAAGATGCCGCAGAAGGAGCCGGGGATGCGCACCGAGCCGCCGCCGTCCGTGCCCAGCGACACCGGCGCCGCGCCGAGGGCCACGGCGGCCGCGCTGCCGCCGCTCGAACCGCCCGCGGTGCGCGAAGGGTCGTACGGATTGCGCGTGATCCCGCTCTGCGGGCTGTCCGTGACGCCCTTCCAGCCGAACTCGGGCGTCGTCGTCTTGCCGATGAAGACCGCGCCGTGCTCGCGCAGCCGCGCCACCGACGGCGCGTCCTCCTCCCACGGGCCCTCCGTGCGCGCCGTCCTGGACCCCCGCAGCGTCGGTCCGCCGCGCTGCAGCAGGATGTCCTTGACCGAGACCGGCACCCCGTCCACCAGACCGCTCGGCTCACCGCGCCGCCACCGCTCGGCGCTCGCCCCGGCCTGCGCGAGCGCCTCGTCGCCGTCGATGCGCACGAAGGCGTTCACCACGGGCTGCACCTCTTCGGCCCTGCGCAGCGCCGCCCGTGTCACGTCCACCGGACTGAATTCGCCCTTGCGATAGGCCTCGACGAGTTGTACCGCGGTGAGATCAGTGAGCTCGGTCATGCACGCTCCTCAGGGGGGAGGGAAGAGGCTCGCTTCAGGGGTGAGGGGGCGGGAGAAGGGCGGGAGATCCGGGGAGGGATCAATTCCCGGGGACATACCCGCGTTTCTTGTCCACCACGTTCGACAGGGGCCGTCCGGCCGCCCACTCCTCGTACAACTCCACGAACTGCGCGCCCAGTTCGTCGCGCCAGCCCACCACGTCCCCGCTCATGTGCGGCGACACGAGAAGGCCGGGCGCCGTCCACAGGGGGCTGTCGTCCGGCAGGGGCTCGTGCTCGAAGACATCGAGCGCCGCCCCCGCGATCCAACGCTTCGACAGGGCGGCGGCGAGAGCGTCCTCCACGACGAGCGCGCCGCGCCCGATGTTGATGAAGCGCGCCGAGGGCTGCATCATGCCGAAGCGCCGCTCGTCGAACATGCCGCGCGTGTCGTCCGTGAGGGGCGCCGCGCAGACCACCCAGTCGGCGCGCGCCATGAGCCGGTCGAGTTCGTCGGGGCCGTGCACGCCGTTGCGAGCGCTGCGCCCCACCAGGGCAGTGATGATCCCGAGGCCTTTGAGCATGCGGACGATGGCGTGTCCGATCGGTCCCGAACCCACGACGCACGCGCGCGTGCGGGCGATCCGCTGGGTCTCGCGGTGCTGCCAGGTGCGCGCCTCCTGGAGCCGCAGGGTGCGCGGCAGGTCCTTGGCCATGGCGAGGACCAGCGCGGCCACGTACTCGGCGATCGGCTGGTCGAAGACGCCGCGGGCGTTCGTGACCAGCGTGTCGGACTCGACGAGATCGGGGCACATCAGGCGGTCCACGCCCGCGCTCGCGGTGTGCACCCAGCGGGGCCTGGGTCCCTCGCCGGGCCAGGCGTCACGCACCGCGCCCGAGAGGAAGTCCCACACCAGGAGTACGTCGGCCCGGGGGAGTTGGGCCGAAAGGGTGTCCGCGTCCGCGTGCAGGATCCGGGCGCGTCCGGTGAGGCTGCCCAGGCGCGGCGGCGGAGCGGGGGACGGGGCGTCAAGGACCAGAACGGTTGTTTCGGACATCGGATCAGAGCTTGATTCGGACATCTGGGAGAAACCGTTTCGCAATGAGAGTCCGCTTCCCTGAGTTTTGTGTCGGCCAGAGCCGTCTGAGATGCGCGGATTGACCACGCTCGCACCTGAAACTACCTTCGTCAACAGAGGTGCTCTATCACAAGCACCCCGAGGCTGAGTACGCTCCGTACGAGGTCTTAGCACACTCTGTAGCGCTCTCTTCGCGCCTTTTGCCCCATCCCGACGTCCCGGCGCGTCGCCGGTTCCGCTCATCTCCCGGCCCCCGGCCGGTCCCTCACATGCACGCACGCACGAATTTGGGGCCTGCTCATGGACGTCTCTTTCCTTGGCGGACCGCACCCTCAACGCGGTGTAGGTGTCGTCGCACCATTCGACTTCGCACTCGACAGGGAGCTCTGGCGCTGGGTGCCGGACGAGGTCTCCCTGCACCTGACACGCACGCCGTACGTGCCCGTCGAAGTAAGCCTTGACCTGGCACGACTCGTCAGCGAGCACGAAACGCTCGCCGAGGCGGTACGTGCCCTGAGCGCCGCCGAACCCGAAGTCCTCGCCTATGCCTGTACGTCGGGCAGCTTCGTCGGCGGCATCGCCGGCGAGCGGGCGATGTGCGAGGCCATGCGCCGCGAGGGCGCGGTCTCCTCGGTCACCACCTCGGGCGCGCTGCTCGAAGCGCTCGACGATCTGGGCGCGCGGCGCATCGCGCTCGTCACGCCCTACACCTGGTCGGTCACCCAGTCCCTGGAGGAGTATCTGGCCGAATCCGGTGTGTCCGTCACCGGCCGCGCCTATCTGGGCCTGACCCGGCACATCTGGAAAGTGCCGTACAAGGACGTGGCGGACATGGCGCGCAGGGCGGTCCTCGGCGGGGCCGACGCCCTGTTCATCAGCTGCACCAACCTCGCGACCTACGACGTCATTCCGCAGCTGGAGGCCGAGCTGCGGATGCCGGTGATCTCCGCGAACCAGGTGACGATGTGGTCGGCGCTGCGCCGTCTGGGTACCCATGCCGTAGGGCCCTACCAGGCGCTGATCAATCCCAGTGCCAGGCCGGGTGCGGGCCCGGTCACCGGGCCGGGCTCCTTGCCCGGTGTGCTGCCGGTCGACCCGCCGCAGGGCCTGTCCGAGGGTCTGCCCGAAGGACCACCACCGCTGCCTTGAAGGAGGCTGGAAGTGACCGCACTTGGTTTCCTCTATCCGGGTCACTCGGCTGAGGACGACTACCCCCGCATGGAGCAGATGCTGGGGAGCGACGTCCGACTGCAGGTCGTCCACACCGACATCGGTGAGGACGCCCACCGGGTCGACGCGCTCCTGGAGATGGGATCACCACAACGGCTCGCCGCCGGGGTCGAGGAGCTCCGCCTGGCCGGCGCGGAGGCCGTGGTGTGGGCCTGCACCAGCGCGAGCTTCGTCTTCGGCTGGGAGGGGGCGCACGACCAGGTCCGCACGCTTGCCCGGTCGGCGGGGCTGCCCGCGTCCAGTACGTCGTTCGCCTTCGCCCATGCGGTGCAGGAGGTGGGCGCGAGCAGGGTCGCGGTCGCCGCGACGTATCCGGAGGACGTGGCCGGGCTCTTCGCCACGTTCCTGAAGGCGTCCGGGACCGAGGTCGTGTCGACGCAGGGGAGCGGCATCATCACGGCCGCGGAGGTCGGCACGTGGGGCTGGGACGAGGTCAGCGCCATGGCCCGCGCGGGCGACCACCCCGACGCCCAGGCCCTGCTGCTTCCGGACACCGCACTGCATACGGCGGCGTACGTCCACGACCTGGAGCAGGAGCTGGGCAAGCCGGTCCTGACGGCGAACCAGGTCACGGTCTGGGAGGGCCTGCGGCTGGCCGCCCGCCGGGTGAACGCGCCGTCACTGGGCGCGCTGTTCACCAAGGAGCCGGTGGTACAGGCGCGGGGGTAGGCCTGCCGGGCCGGGACGTGCCGGGCCGTGCCGACGGGGAATAAAGCGGAGTCTGCCTCCTGTTCACGCTGCGGAAGTACCGGTACGCGCAGCAGGAGGCAGGACCCCGTGACAGTGGACCCGAGCGACGACATCCGCGGCGAGCGGCACGGCAGTGCGCCGGTCCCGCTCTCCGTGCTCGACCTGGTGACCGTGGGGGCGGGCCGCACCGCCACCGACGCCCTGAAGAAGAGCGTGGAGATCGCCGGCCTTGCCGAGCGGCGGGGCTACCACCGCTACTGGGTGGCCGAGCACCACTCCATGCCGGGCGTGGCCTCCTCGTCCCCGGCGGTCATCCTCGCCCACCTCGCCGCCCGCACCGAGCGGATCCGCCTGGGCTCGGGCGGCGTCATGCTGCCCAACCACGCGCCGCTCGTCATCGCCGAGCAGTTCGGCACCCTGGAGGCGATGGCTCCGGGGAGGATCGACCTGGGTCTGGGGCGCGCCCCCGGCACGGACGGCGCGACCGCCGCTGCCCTGCGCCGCACGGACCGCCTCAACGAAGGCGCCGACGATTTCCCCCAGCAGCTCGCCGAGCTCACCCGCTTCCTGGACGACGACTTCCCCGACGGCCACCCGTACAGCCGTATCCACGCCGTCCCCGGCCCCGTCCAGGCCACCTCGCCCGGCGGCGTCCAGTCCCCGCACCGCCCGCCCCTGTGGCTGCTCGGCTCCTCCGGGTTCAGCGCCCGGCTCGCGGGAGTGCTCGGACTGCCCTTCGCCTTCGCGCACCACTTCTCCGCGCAGAACACGATCCCGGCGCTCGACCTCTACCGGGAGTCGTTCAAGCCCTCCGCCGTACTCGACGCCCCCTACGCCCTGATCGGCGTATCCGCCCTCGCGACCGACGAAGAGGACGAAGCCCGGCGCCAGGTCCTCGCCGCCGCGCTGAACATGGTCCGGCTGCGCACCGGGAAGCCGGGGCTCGTCCCGACGCCCGAAGAGGCCGAGGCGTACGCGTTCAGCGAGATGGAGCGGGACTTCGTCAACAGCTGGAACTCCAACGTCATCCACGGCACCGCCGACCAGGTCCGCACCGGCCTGGACGACCTCGCCAAGCGCACCGGCGCCGACGAGCTGATGATCACCGCCAACGCGCACAGCGGTGACGTACGGCTGCGCTCGTACGAGCTGATCGCCGACGCCTACGGGCTGCCCGGAGCCCCGTAGCCCTCAGCCCGCGGCGAGCAGCGCGGAGATACGATCCGGCGCCACCGGGCGGGAGTACAGCCACCCCTGCCCGGTGTCGCAGCCGATCCGCCGCAGCCGTGCCGCCTGGGACGTGGTCTCCACGCACTCCGCGGTGACGGTCAGGCCGAGCCGGTGCGCGAGCTGCACAAGCGCCTCGACGATGACCTCGTCGGCGGGGTTGATGTGCCCCTCGCCCGCCTCGGCGTCGTACTGGAAGCCGCGCACGAAGGAACCGTCCAGTTTGAGGACGGACACCGGGAGCCGGCTCAGATACGCGAGGTTCGAGTACCCCGTGCCGAAGTCGTCGATGGCGATCCGCACCCCCATGTCGCTGAGCGACTGGAGAGCCTGGAGCGGGCGCCCCGCCGAGCCCATCACCGCCGACTCCGTGAGCTCCAGCTGGAGCAGCTCGGGGGCCAGGCCCGTCTCGGCCAGGATCTCCGCGACGTCGGCGACCAGGTCCGAGTCCCACACCTGCCGCACCGCGACATTGACGCTCACGAACACCGGCGGCCGCTGCGGATGGTCGAGCTGCCACTGCCGGGCCTGACGGCACGCCGTCCGGAGCACCCAGCGGCCCAGCTGCACGATCGAGCCGTCCTCCTCCGCCAGTCCGATGAACCGATTCGGCGTGAGCAGCCCGAAGTGCGGATGCTGCCACCGCACCAGCGCCTCCACCCCGCGCACGCCGCCGTCCTCCAGGCGCACCAGCGGCTGGTAGTCCAGGACGAATTCACCGCGGTCGACGGCCGGACGCAGTGAACTCGACAGGGACTGCCGCGTCATCCGGTGGGCGTTGCGCTCGGGGTCGAAGAGCGTCCAGCGCGCCTTGCCGTCCGACTTCGCCCAGTACAGCGTCGTGTCGGCGGCCTGCATCAGACAGGTGGTCGTGGTCCCGGCGGCACGCCGTTCCACGACGCCGATCGACGCCGACACGGAGAGCCGCTGGCCCGAAAGGTCGAAGGGGTCCTGCAACGCCTTGAGCGCCGAGTCCGCGAGGTCGGACAGCTGATCCGTGCCCGTCGAGTCCTCCACGAGCAGCGCGAACTCGTCGCCGCCGAGCCGCGCCACCAGCGGCGTCGACGCCCTGCCGTGACCGGCCTCGTCGGCGCACCGCGTGAGCCGCTCCGCGACGGCCGCGAGCAGCCGGTCGCCGACCCGGTGGCCCAGGGTGTCGTTGACGGCCTTGAACCCGTCGAGATCCAGATAGCAGAGGCCGATCCGTCCGGTGCCCGCGTCGTCGTACGCACCCGCTTCGATCGCGGCGGCGAGGCGTTCGAAGAACAGGCTGCGGTTGGGCAGCCGCGTCACCGGGTCGTGCATCTGCAGATGCCGCAGCCGGGCCTGGAGCTCGCGGCGTGCGCTGATGTCGGTGGCCGCGAGCAGCACCGTGCGGCCGCCGGGCATCGGCGAGACGGTGAGCTGGATCCAGAGCGAGTGCCCGTCCGGGTGTTTCAGGCGCCGCGTGCAGCGCAGCTTCGCCTGGCGGCCGCGGAGCACTTCGCGGTACGCGTGCCAGGTGCGGGCGTCCGACGCCAGATCCACCAGATCGGCGGCGAGGCGCCCCGTCAGATCCTCCGGGGCCGCGCCGAGCAGCTCGGCGAGCGCGTCATTGGCGTCGACGAGCAGGCCCTCGCCGTCGACGACGCCCAGGGCGAGGGGGGCCGCGGCGAAGGCGGCCCGGTGATCGGGTCGCTGCCGCGCACGGCGACGCTCCGTAGTGGGCGCCCTGGCGAGGTCGGGTGCTGTGACCGCTGTGGGCGCTTGGCCTTCAGACGTTCCGTTCACCACTTGCTCCCGCAGTGCAGTTGTTCGGCGAGGCCGGGCCCGCGCAGGAAGGTGTGCCGATCATAGGGGCTGGCCGGACGGCGCTTCCAGCCACAGGGCGGTACCGCGTGGCGGCCTCGCCGGGCATAGGACAGGCGCATGTCCGGGGCGGGTTTGGCACCCGCCCGGCGGCTGATCGTTTCTGCCCGCCCCTGTACCGCTTCCCTTGCGTCTCAATCTGCCCCCGGACCACTTGTGACGTTCGGTGAGCACCGGAGGGCGCCAAAATGCCCGATCGTCACCCGGCCGGGTCAGACAAACAGGGCGTATTTAAATAAATCAACACAGGGTGGGTGGGATGCCCCGTAATCCGCACCCGGAGGTGGACGTGCCGCGTCAGCTACCCCCCTGGGGACTCACCCGTGGAGGGGAGAGACTCCGGTGGCGCAGCGCGGCTGCCGCCTTCACGTCCCTGACCGCCGTCGCCGCCACGGGGCTCGTCGCGGGCCCCGCGGTCGCCGAGACCCCGGCGATGCCCTGCGCGCTCCAGCGCACGCCGGCGCACCACTCGGAGGGCCTGGACACCTGGAACACCGCCTACCAGCGCCCCAACCGGAACCTCGACGCGGTGATGGTCTTCCTGTCCTTCCCCGACTCCCCGCCGCGCAGCGCCCCCGAGGAGCTTGCGGCCGACTACTTCCCCGCGACCAGCGAGTTCTTCGACCGCGCCTCCTACGGCAAGTTCGCGCTGCGCCCGCACGCACAGCGCGAGTGGGTCGAGATGCCGGACTACTCCACCTCGTACGCGATACAGCGCGACTGGAACCCGGCGCGGCGCAGCGCCTATCTGCGGGACGCGGTGGCCGCCGCCGATCCGCACGTCGACTTCTCGCGGTACGACGTCGTCTATCTGATCGCCGACCCGGACGCGCCCGGCGTCGACTCGGACGCGACGAAGGTCGTCAACTTCGACCGGCCGATGCGGGCCGACGGCACGGACATCAAGCGCATCGTCACGGTCTTCGAGGGGCATCCGCCGGACCGCAACGTCCTCGCCCACGAGACCGGCCACGTCTTCGACCTGCCCGACCTCTACCACCGGCCGACGGACGGCGAGGGCGACTGGGACACGCACGTCGGCGACTGGGACGTCATGGGCAGCCAGTTCGGCCTCTCGCCCGACCTCTTCGGCTGGCACAAGTGGAAGCTCGGCTGGCTGGACCGGCGGCAGGTGATGTGCGTGGAGAGCGGGGGCCAGCGGCTGACCCTGGATCCGCTGTCGACGCGGCCCGCGCGCGGGGGTGTCGGCGGCACCAAGCTGGCGGTCGTGCGCACGGGGCGCGGCAGCGCGCTCGCCATCGAGGCGCGCGGCGCGACGGGCAACGACCGTGCCACCTGCACCGAGGGGGTGCTCGTCTACCGCGTACGCAACGAGGCGCCGTCCGGGGGCGGTCCGGTCGAGGTCCTCGACGCCCACCCGGACTCGGACGCGTGCTGGAGCGACTCGGTGTATCCGCCGCTCGCGGACGCGCCGGTGAGCGTGGGGGAGAGCTTCACGGTGCCGGACGAGGACGTGCGCATCGAGGTGGAGGGGCGGACGGCCACGGGGGCGTGGACGGTGAACGTGTCGGTGGGGTGAGCGGGACGTTCCGCGCCGGGGGCCGGGCGCGGACATCGCGGCCGTCGCGGACATGAAAGAAGCCCCTCGCTTGCGCGAGGGGCTTCTTTCTGTCTGTGCGCCGCCAGGGACTCGAACCCCGGACCCGCTGATTAAGAGTCAGCTGCTCTAACCAACTGAGCTAGCGGCGCCTGCTGACGTCGTAGACCTTAGCATCCTGATCGCCGCCAGGAAAAATCGATATACGCACCGCGGATCCCGCCGCCGCGCGGGCCGCGCGGACGCAGGCCCAGAGCACCACCTCGGGTCCCGGAAGCCAGGGATGCCGGGCGTCGGGGGCCACCAGCCAGCGCGATTCGAGGTGCGTGGCCGGGGCGGCGGGGGCCCGGGTTTCCGAGGTGATCGGCGGCACCGTCACGGCGTCCCCCGTGCCGTGGCAGAGGATGCCGGGCACGGCGCTGCCCCACTCCTCCCACTCCAGGAGCGACGGCAGGCGCTGGGCCGTGCCGGGGGCGGCGAACAGGAGCATGCGGCCGCGGTGCGCGGCGACGGGGCCGGAGCCGGGGCCCTCGTCCCAGAGGCGGTCCAGCATCCGGCGGCCGAAGACCGCCGGGACGCTCACCACGTCGAAGACGGAGCCGCAGGGGAGTACGGCCGGGGCGGCGGGGCGGCTGCGCCAGTGGGTGAGGGCGCTGCGCGGATACGTTTCCGCGGAGGCGAGCCAGGCGGCTCCCTCGATCGTGACGTCGGAGCTGCTTCGGGTGTCGGCGGGGGCAGGGCCGGGGTGGAGACGTGTACTGCTCATGGCAACTACATTTACCGGCGGTGAGCGTTCCCTTTCCGAGAGTTGCCGGAAACCGGGACAGCGGGGTGCGCAGGGGAGTACCTTGCCCTCCCTGGCATATGCCCCGCGATCTTCCGTGTGCTGGAACCGAGGGTGGCGGGGGTGGCCGGCCCTCCCCCGGGTCTCCTCCCGGGCCTCTCTCAGGCCTCTCTCAGGCCTCCGTACCGCCCCCGCGCAGCAGGTCGCGGCCGAACTCGACCATCTTCTTGGCGTAGTCCTCGGTCCACTGGGCGCGTTCGGCGATCGCGGCGGGGGTCAGGCGGTCGAAGCGGCGGGGGTCGGCGAGCTGTGCGGCCGCGATCGCCTGGAACTCGACCGAGCGGTCCGTCGCGGCGCGGAAGGCGTGGGTCAGCTCGGTGGCTCTGGCGAGCAGTTCCCGCGGGTCCTCCATCGACTCCAGGTCGAAGAAGTGCTCCGGGTCGGCGACGGCTTCCGCGGGCTCGAAGAGCAGGGGCGCGGGGCGCAGACGCTGCTCGGTCCGGTGCCGCTCGGGCTCCGCCATGGTTCATCCTCCTCGTACGGTGTCCGGCCGTAAGGCCATCTTCCATTCTCCCTTGCTGCGCAAGAGGGCCGTGGGCCTTGGGATTCGGGGGGTTCGGGGGTCGGGGGCCGCGAGCCCCGCCTACGGTCGCCAGGCCACCCGGTGTTCGGCGAGGCGGGCCAGTACCGCGTGATTTGCCTCCCACCCATCGGGGAATTTCACCGTGACGCCCAGCTGGACCGGCTCCGTCGAGGGGTGGTCGTCCAGCAGCTCGCTGACGCCTGCCCGGCAGATCACGATGCAGGCGTGGCGGTGGCGGGAGGCAAGGACGCACAGGCGGCCCGTCTCCAGATGGAACGCGGTGGCGTCCGGGCGGCCGGAGAGCGGGTGCAGGACCACCGTCACGTCGAACTCGCGGCCCTGGAGCCGGTTGGCGGTGTCCACCGTGACGTCCGCGACGCCGAGCTCCGCGAGGGCCGCGCGCACCGCCGCCGCCTGGTCGCGGTGCGCGGTGCCCACGGCGATGCGGTCGGCGGTCAGGGGCGTGGGGTCCGGGTCGCGCTCCGATGTCGCGGCGCCGCCCCGGTCCAGGAGGCGCCGGACGACCTGAGCCACCGCGCGTACGGCTTCGGGGTCCGTGCGCGGCGTGTTCCGTGCGGGCAGTTCCAGCAGCCCCCAGCCCGACTCCGCCGCCTCGTCGATCACCCGGTCCGGGCCCGAACCGTCCGACGGCACGCCGAAGTCGAGCGTCCGGTCACCGTAATCCGTGCCGCTGCGGAAGGGCGTGTACGGATAGAAGGCAGCGGAGACCAGCGGGGCCGCCGACGCCGGAAGACGCCAGGACACCGGCAGGCGGTGCTGCGGCAGCTCGGGATTGTGCGCGAGCAGCGTCGTCACCGCGCTCGCCGAAGGGTCGTACGCCAGGCCCGCCCACTGCTCCGCGCCCACGATCGAGAACGGGTCGAGCTGGCCGGGATCGCCCACGAACAGGGCCCGCTCGAAGAGCCCGGCCACGGCGAGCAGCGCATCCGAACGCATTTGGTACGCCTCGTCCACGATGGCGTGCTGCCAGGGCCCGTCGAGCTTGTCGACCTCGACGTGCGCCCACTTCGCGGCGGTCGACACGACGACGTCCATCCCCGCGAGGTCGGCGGCCTTCGTGGACGTACGGACGAAGGGCAGATCGTCCAGGGCCTTGTCGTAGGCGTCCGGGTCGCTGCTGTGCAGACGGCCGACCGGCAGCTCGGGGTCCTTCTCGGCGAGGCGCAGGACCAGGTCGTCGACCTGTGCGTTCGTCTGCGCGATCACCATCAGGGGGCGCCCCGCGGCGGCCAGTTCGCGGGCCGCGCGGACGACGAGGGTCGACTTGCCGGCGCCGGGCGGCGAGTCGACGACGACACCGCGGCGCGCGCCGTGCAGCGTGTCGTGCAGGATCGCGTCCGTGGCGACGGCGGCTGCCGCGCCGGGGTCGAAGGCGGCGCGGTCGAAGGGGGCGGTCGGACTCACAGGGTGTCCTCCGTCGTCACGGGGTCAGGGCGCTCGGCGGCGTCGCCCGGCGGGCCGCCGTGGGTCCAGGGAGTCTCCTCGGGGTCGGGGAGCTTGGGGCCGCCGCGCTGCTCGTGCTCGAAGAGCGTGAAACAGATCCGGTCGCCCTTGTCAGGCACGGAGCCGGACTCGGGCTCCTTGCCGCGGCCCATCTTGTCGAGGACGCGCAGGACGACCAGGCCCTCGCCCTCGTACGTCACGAACTCGGCGGTCTGCGGCTTGCCTTGCAGCGAGCGGTACACCTTCGCCCGCTCGGCCAGGTGCGGACGGTCGTCCGTGCGGACCGTGACCAGGGGGCGCGGGCGCGGGCTCTTGCTCTCGCTGTACGCCATGACCACCTCGGTCACCTCGCCCGCGAACGCCTCGCCCGCGAGCCGGCGGCCCGCCATCACCAGCGGGTCGTCGAGCGCTTCCTGGGCCTCCAGTCTGGCCTGCTCGCGCTCGCGCGCCGCGAGCTTGTTCGCCGCCGTCACCGCGTCGTCGATACGGGGCTGCGGGGGCTCGCCCGCCGTCACGCGGTCCCGGTGCCCGGTGAACGACCAGCGGTCGCGGGTCCAGCGGTCCTCGGCGTGCGGGGCCTCGGGGAGGGTGCACAGCGCGTCCAGGCCGCGCCACACCGCGTCCCAGGTGGGCCTGGTCCTGCTCTCGATCAGGGAGCGGATCTCCCGCTCCGCCGTGGCCAGGGCGCCGAGACGGGTGTCCGCCTCGATGCCGTCCTCGGCGGCGGCGAGGGCTCCGCGCGCGCGGTCGTAGCGCTCGATGGCCGGGGCGAGGAGGCGGTTGTCGAACGCCGGGTCCGTGGCGGGGCCCGCGGGCGGGCAGAGCAGCTGGCCGTCCTTGTCCCGGGCCAGCTCGGCACGGAGCGCGGCGTCGGCTCCCGAGGTGCCTTCGGAGGCTTCGATCCAGGCGAGCAGGGCGCCCAGATGCTGGTCTTCGAGGCTGCTCTGGCCGGTGGCCCAGTGCCGGGAGAGCAGCTCGGTCATGGCGACGAGGAGCGAGGAGCCGGGCACGCGGGCCCGCTCCCCGAAGTGCGTCAGCCAGCGGCCGAGGAGGGGGACGCGGGGCGGGGCGGGATACGGGGTCTCCGGGTCCTGCTCGGCGGTGCGGCGGAAGCGGGTGGAGCGGCCGATGAGCCGTACGAAGTCGATGCCGGCGCGGCTCGGGACGATCAGCTGCGGGGCGTCCCGGCAGAGTTCGACCTCCACCTTGACGCGCTTCTTGGTCTCCGGGTCCGTCTCGCTGCGTTCCGCGGCTTCGATGTCGGCCGTGAACGAGTCCACGTACTCCAGGACGGTGTCCGCGAGTTGGGAGAGGAAGGTGAAGCGGAGGTCGCGGTCGCGGGGCTGGGGGACGACCAGTACGCGGGGCGAGGTCCGCTCCGTGCCGACGAGCGCGCCGAGCGGGGCGCCTGCCTCGCCCGCGGTGGTGAGGGGGACGAGCACGAGGGGGCGCTGCGAGAGGTGGCGGTGCCGGGCCGTTGCTCTCGGCTGGGCCCGGCCGGTGGCTACCGCCTCCAGGCGAGCCAGGTTGTCGATCAGCGACATCAGGCCGTCCTCCCGCGCGGGTCGTGCGTGGTTGCCCCGCCGCTTCGCGGCGATTTTTCCCCGCCCACCCGTCCGATTACCCCGCAAGACCCATGCGCCGGAGAACGGGCCGGCCGACGGGCGGGCGGGAGAACAGCGGTTGCCGGGAAGCCCCGGAGAGTGCGGGCGGGCGGGAGGGGAGCGGTTGCCGCGGGGCGCTGACGCCGGGCGCGGGCGGGTGCCAGGGTCAGCATGGCGTGCCCTCCGCCGTGTAATCGCCAAAGGCCCCCGCCACGGCCAGCGCCTCCTGCCTCAGCGCCGCCGCTCTGCGCAACGCCGCCACCGCCGGGTCGGACGGGTCGCCCGTGGTGCCGTTCGCCGCGGAGAGGACGCCGGTGACCGTGGTCAGGCCGCCCAGTTCGCCCCGTACCGAGCGGCCCAGGGACGTGACCGCGTCCTGTTCGCGGGAGCGTGCCCGGCAGTGGAAGGCCAGTTCGCAGGCGGCCAGGCACTCGGGGGCATACGTCGCGGGGACCGATTCGACCGCTGCCGTCAGGTCGGCGGCGGGTCGGTTCACGTCGAAGGTGGTGCCCTCCGGAAGCGCCGCCGCGATGTCCTCGATGCGGGTCAGGCGGGCCAGCTGGCGCCGCGTCACCGAGAGCTGTTTGCGTACGTCGATCGCCGACGCGGTGGGGAGGTTCGAGAAGTCCTTGGGGCAGACCAGGAGCACGTGATGGCGGACCTCGGGAGCGGGGTCCAGGTGCGCTGCCACCTGCTCGAGGGCCAGGGCGTACACCGCGGCCTGGCGCGCCGCCGCGCCCACCTTCGCCGCGTCCGCCGAACCGTCCAGCATCGGGAAGGACTTGATCTCGACGACCGTCCAGGTGCCGTCGGGGTGGATCACCACCGCGTCCGGTTCCAGGAAGGCGGGGGTCCCGGCGACGTCGAGCGCCAGCATCGGGTGGTCGAGAAGGGTCCAGCCCTGCGTGGACGTCGCCTCGCGCAGCGCGAGCGAGGTGCGCGCCGCGCGGCCCTCGGGGCCCACCGCGGAAAGATCCGGGACGGACGACTCGCCGGCCACCGGCTCCGGCCCGCCCCCGAGCCTGCCGTGCGCGAGCCGCAGCAGCTCGGCGCCGCCGTCCGCCTTGACCTTCGCCTCGAAGGCGTTGCCCCGCATGAAGGCGAACTGCGACTGCCCGAAGGAAGCCGGGGAGCCGAGCGACTGCGCGAGGCTCGCCTTGTCCACGCCCGCCCCGTCGAGCAGCGCCCGGCGCCGGCACCCCGGATTGGCGGCGAGAGCCGCAAGCGCCCGGGCGTCCAGCGGCTGAGCGGGGACGTCGGGGCCGCGCAGCTCAGCGAGCCGCTGTCGGAGTGCTGTCCCCCGCTTCGGCGGGTCGGGCACTGGGCTCGGCGCCTGGCTCGGCAGGCCGCTTGCGCGGCCGGGGAATTCGCTCACCCGTCGAAGTCTGGCACCCCGCACTGACAATTGAGGACTCTGGGGCGTACGAGACCGCAGGCGCGCCCGCGACGGCCGCCCCGCCCGCCCCGGCGTCCGCAGCCGACGAGGCCACCGTGCCCGCACCCGACGCGGCCACCGCACCCGCACCCGACGAGGCCCCGGCAACCGCCAGCGGCAGCCGCACCCTCGACCTGACCCGGTCCGCGAGCCGCAGCACCGGCCGTACGAGAAGCAGGCCGACGCCCATCACGGCGGCGCCCGCGACGGCGTCGAGGAAGTAGTGGTTCGCGGTGCCCATCACGACGATCGTGGTGATCAGCGGATAGCCCACCGCCGCGACCCTGGCCAGCGGCGAACGCCCGTGACGCCACAGCATCACCCCGCACCACAGCGCCCACCCCACGTGCAGGCTGGGCATCGCCGCGTACTGGTTGGTCATGCCGCCCATCCCGCGCGGGGCGCTCGCCTCGCCGCCCCACCAGCCGTAGTCGCTGTACTGCGCCATGGTGTCGACGAAGCCGTGGCCCGCGCTCAGCAGCCGGGGCGGGCAGGTCGGCAGGAGCGTGAAGCCGACCAGGCCGATCATCGTGGAGACCATCAGCCACGCGCGTGCGGCACGGAAGTGGACCGCGCGGCTGCGGAAGAGCCAGACGAGGATCAGCGGCGTCACCAGATAGTGCAGCGACGCGTACCAGAAGTCGGCGGGGACGCCTATCCAGGAGTTGTCGGTGAAGAGACGGTTCAGCGGGCTCTCGGCATTGATGTGCAGGAACTGCTCGATGCGGAGGATGCCGATGCCGTGATCGACGGCGGTGGACACGTCACCGCGCGCGAGCAGCCGGCCCGCCGAGTACGCGCCGTACACCAGCAGGATCAGCGGCAGCTCCGTCCACCAGCGAAGCCGAAGCCCGCCCGTGCCTCCGGTGCCCGGAGTGTCGGTCTGCGGCATCCGGTCGGTCCCCCATCCGTTCTTGTTCATGCGGTGTTCGCCGCCTCACCCTACGGCGTACGCGAAACCGTCCTGAGGCGGTCCCCGGCTGTCTAGGACGCTGAGATCGCCGAGCGGGTTGCTCCTCGTGGGCACGGATGATCGCGACATCGCGCGTGAGTGATGATGGAGGGCACGGACAGCTGTCTGTCCGCAGAATTCGCTCTATGACGGCCGATGGTCCCCACCGCAGGCCGTCGGCTCGGAAAGGCTCGACATGGCACCGCGCATCCTGCTGGCCCGGCACGGACAGACCCAGTGGTCCCTGTCCGGGAAGCACACCGGCAGGACGGACATCCCGCTCCTCGAAGAGGGCCGCGACGGCGCGAAGCTCCTGGGCGAGCGCCTGCACCGCGCCCCCTTCGACGGCCTCCCGGACGTCGAGGTGCGCACAAGCCCCCTGTCTCGCGCGCGCGAGACCTGCGAGATCGCCGGCTTCGGGGACCGCGCCACCACCTGGGACGCGCTGATGGAGTGGGACTACGGCTCCTACGAGGGCATGACCCCGGCCGAGATCCAGGGCGTGCGCCCCGGCTGGTTCATCTGGCGCGACGGCGTCCCCCGGGGCGAGACCCTGGCACAGGTCACCGCCCGCGCGGACGAGGTGGTGGACTGGGCGCGCGGCGCGGACCGCGACGTCCTGGTCTTCGCGCACGGCCACATCCTGCGGTCCATCGGCGCCCGCTGGCTGGGCCTCGGCATCGACTTCGCCGCCCGCATCCGCCTCAACCCGACCTCGCTCTCCACCCTCGGCTGGGCCTACGGAGAGCCGGCCATCGAGTCATGGAACGACACGGGCCACCTGGCATAGCGGCCGGAGAACCGCGGCTCAGACCACCCGCGGCAATGAAGCATGCCGCTCCAGGAAGCCGCACACCCCCGAAGCCCGCCGGTGCGGCAGCAGCACCCTGGCCGTCGTGGCGAGCATCGACTGGATGCGCGAGGACTGCACCTCGTTCAGGAGCGCGAGGACCCGCATGCCCGCGGTGGCCGCCTCGTCGGGCCGCCCGGCGCGCGCCAGGTCGTCGGCGAGCTCCGCGGTGTAGAGCGCGATGTTCCGGGTGAACTGCGGGGTCTGCGTCGACGCCACGCTCACGGCACGCCGTGCGTGCCGCGAGGCACGGTTCCAGTCGCCGAGCGCCGACCAGCACTGCGCCTCGAGTCCTTCGAGCTCGGCGGGCCCGTAGAAGGTCATCCACTCCGGGTCGGCGTCCGAGGGGCCCCGGTCGAAGAGGGCGTGCGCGCGGGCCAGCGCCTGTTCGCAGCCGGCCCGGTCGCCGAGCCCCGCCCAGCCCCCGGCCTCGCGCAGCGAGATGAGCGAGAGCAGCCGCGGCGACGAGAGGCGCAGGGCTGCCCGCGTCGCCGCCTGTGCGGCCCGCACCGCCTCGCGGGGCCGTCCGGCGTCCCGCGCCAGGAAGGCCGTATTGCAGAAGGCGTGTGCTTCGAGGGCCGCGTCGGCGGCCATCCGGGACGTGGCGAGTGCCTCCGCGTAGTGCGAGCGAGCGTCGTCGAAACGGCCCGAGTCGTGCGCGAGCCAGCCCACGGAGATGGCCAGTTCACCGGCGCCCGTGTGCAGCCGGTCCGCCGTGGACTGGCGGTTGGTGCCCGCGTCGAGCAGCGCGTAGGCGGTCCGCAGCGGAGTGGCGGCCCGGCGGTAGAGGCCGTCGGCGCCGTGCCGGTCGTCGAGCAGCCTGATCTGTCGTACGGCTTCCTCGACCGCGCTCACCTCGGCCTCGCCCGCCCGGCCGCCGCGTCGTGCGGTGGCCTCGGCCGGACTCGGGGCGGCGAGCCCGAAGGAACCCAAAGAGGCGGCGGCCGCGGAGGCCGTGCCGCTCATGAATGCGCGACGCCGCACGTCGCTCTCCTCGTGGCTCTGGATCTCGTACGGGTCGCACTCGTGCGTTTCGGGGCCGGTCGGCCCGGACGGAGAAGACTCATACAGATGGATCGTGGTGTGTGACGCGGGCGCCCTGGACTCGGTGCGCGCCCCCCGGCCGCGTACCGCGGAGCGGGGCGCGAACCCCAGGTCCGTGAGCGTCCGGCCGGGGAACATGTGCAGGAAGACCCGCTCGTACGCGTAGTTGGGACAGCGGATCTCACCCGCCTCGACGCGTCCGATGTAACGGGCGTCGCAGCTGACGCGCTCACCGATCTCGTGAGCGGCGCGACGGATCACGGCGGCGAATTCGCCCGGTGAGCGCTGTCCGCGCAGTTGCCGGAAGCGAAGATTCGGTCGTGCGGACGGAGTTGACGATGCCATCGATGACGACGCCATGGCCTGACCCTCTCGTACGGATCGTGCCGGAGTTGCGCCGGATCCTGCGGATCCGGCGATGCGTGCTGCCCCTGTTCCGGCGAAGCACGAACGTACCCGGCGTGATGGTCCCTTCACGCAGAGTTTGGCTACAAACCGGATATCTCACCCATGATCTGCCATGAACTGCCATCCTTTGCGGCAGCATTACGCCGTAGCTGTTGACGCCGTCCCGCGTTGAACCATGGGGAGAGGGAGCGACGCGGCTCCCGCCCTTGCGAGGAGGGGTCCCCTTGTTGGAGATCGGCATGGAGAACGGCGAATCGCGGGCGTCGCTGACTACGGCGCGGCACCTGCCGACCCAGGACCGCAGCGCACCACCGCGGCAGGGGCCGTGGCAGGGACCGGGGCAGGCGGCACAGCAGGGTGCGCGGCCCGGTGAGCCCGCCGGCTTCTGCGATCTCGTCACCGTCCCGGCCCGCCAGGGCCTCGAAGCCGTCGACATCCTGCGCCGCGGAGCCGCCGAAGCGGTCGGCCCCGTCCTGCACGACGGCGGCTGCGACACCCTCGGCTTCCTGGTGCCGCCCGGCACCGCCGACGGCTGGGACCTGCCGGGCAGCGCCTGTACGCAGACCTTCGGCCGCGGCACCCGGCTGCACACGGAGCCGGAGCCCGTGCCGCCGCCGCCCCCGGTCGCCGGCACCGGCTGGCTGCTGTCCCCCGATGAGACCGATCCGGTCACCGACCCCGCCGTCCTGCGCGCGGCGCTCGGCATGGCGGCCCGCACCATCGAGGCCGCCGACAACTGCCGCTGAGCCCGCGTCGCCGCGGTGCCCCCAAGGTCATCGGGCCGCCCCGTCCCCGTACGCCGATAATGGTCCGATGGCAAGGAACAGGCGATCCCGGGAAGAGGCGCAAGCCATAGTCGAGAAGGTGGACGGCGGGCTTGCCGAGCTGATGCCCGACCGGGACAGGCCGCGCGCGTGGACGCTGCTCGTCGACGGTGCCCCGCAGTCCCACGTCGACCTCGACGACCCGGCGTACCTCGACTTCGAGTACCAGCGCAGGCTCGGTCACGTCGCCGACCTCGTCATGCCGCCCGGCAAGCCGATCCAGGCCCTGCACCTCGGCGGCGGCGCCTTCACGCTGGCCCGGTACATAGCCGTGACCCGCCCGCGCTCCACCCAGCAGGTCATCGAGCGCGACACGGCGCTCATCCAACTCGTCCGGCGCGAGCTGCCGTTGGACCCGCAGGCGCGGATACGGGTGCGCGGCACCGACGCCCGCGAAGGGCTCGCGAAGATCGCGGACGGCTGGGCGGACCTCGTCGTCGCCGACGTATTCAGCGGCGCCCGCACGCCCGCGCACCTCACCAGTGCGGAGTTCCTGGGTGACGTACGCAGGGTCCTGAAGCCCGGCGGGTACTACGCCGCGAACCTCGCCGACGGCCCGCCGCTCGCGCATCTGCGCGGCCAGCTCGCCACCGCCGCCGCGCTCTTCCCGGAGCTCGCGCTCATCGCGGATCCCGCGGTCCTGCGCGGCAAGCGATTCGGCAACGCGGTCCTCGTGGGCTGCGACCGGCCGCTGCCGATCGCCGAGCTGACCCGGCGCAGTGCCGGGGACTCGCATCCGGCACGGGTCGAGCACGGCAGGGCGCTCGTCGACTTCAGCGGGGGAGCGGCGGCGGTCACGGACGCGAGCGCCGTGGCGTCGCCCGCGCCGCCGCCCTCGGTGTTCCGCTGAGGACGGTCCGCGGGGCTTTTCCGGCCCGCCGGGCCGGAACTTTCTCAACTCTGGGGCATCCGCCGAACCAACCGGTCAGTACTCGTTGATTTCTACCGCCGGGGCGTGGTCGTGCCACGTGCAGAACACCGAGACCTTCTCTGCGCCCGACGTGAACTCCACACGGATCCAGGTGTCCTGTTTCCACACCTGAACCGACCAGCCCGCCGCCGGGGTCGCGGAGACCAGCGTCGCGGAATCCTTGCCGAGGTCGAAGACGACCCGGCCGCCTTCGGAGGCGTAGCTCTTCACGCTGCCGGGTGTCGCCGCGGGCGCCGAAGGGGTGCTCGGCCTGCTGGACCGCGGCTTCGACGGCTTGTCCACGGGCGACTTCGTGGTCTTCGGGGGCTTCTTCGACTTCGACGGCGAGGGCGTCGGCGTCGGGTCCGGGCGGTGCGTGGAGGACGAGAGCGGCTCGGCCCGGTCGCCGTCGGCGGCCAGCGGAACGGCGCGCGGCGGGTCGTAGGCGGTGCCCGCCATGACCGTGTGGACGCCCCACCAGGAGAGCGTGACCGCCGCGCCCGTGGCGAGCGACCAAGCTATTGCGTGTACGAGTCCTCTGCGCATCGCGAGCCATACTGCACCACAGGGGCCACCGGCGTCCCGGCAGACCGGCATCACTCATATGGCGTACGGTGCCGCCCATGGCAAGTGTGCTCGTCGTCGAGGATGACCAGTTCGTACGCTCCGCTCTCATCCGGCATCTGACCGAGGCATCGCACACCGTGCGCAGCGTCGGCACGGCCCTGGAAGCGCTGCGCGAGGTGGCCCATTTCCGGTTCGACGTGGTGATCCTGGACCTCGGTCTGCCCGACCTCGACGGGTCCGAGGCGCTGAAGATGCTCCGCGGGATCACCGACGTCCCCGTGATCATCGCCACCGCGCGTGACGACGAGACCGAGATCGTCCGGCTCCTGAACGACGGCGCCGACGACTATCTGACCAAGCCGTTCTCCGTCGAGCACCTCTCGGCCCGGATGGCCGCGGTCCTGCGCCGCTCGCGCGTCGCGGCCGGCGAGACCCCGCCGAGCAGCGAGATACGGGTGGGCGGGCTCGCCATAGATCCGCTGCGCCGCCAGGCGGAGCTGGACGGAACGCGGCTCGATCTGACCCGGCGCGAGTTCGACCTGCTCGCCTTCCTCGCGGGGCGGCCCGGTGTCGTCGTACCGCGCAAGGAACTGCTCGCCGAGGTGTGGCAGCAGAGCTACGGGGACGACCAGACCATCGACGTCCATCTGTCGTGGCTGCGCAGGAAGTTGGGCGAGACGGCCGCCCGGCCGCGCTATCTGCACACGCTGCGGGGTGTCGGCGTCAAGCTGGAGCCACCGCTGTGAGGTGGGCGCTCGTCAAGGTGTGCCTGGCCGTCACGACGATGGTCGTGGTGGCGTTCGCGGTGCCGCTCGGCCTGGTCATCCAGGAGATGGCACGGGACCGGGCCTTCTCCAACGCGGAGCGGCACGCGGCCGGTATGGGCCCCACCCTTTCCATCACCACCGACCGCGATCAGCTGACCCGGGCCGTCGCCACGTCCGAGGCGGGCGGCGAGGGGCGGATGGCCGTGTACGTACCGGCCGTCGACAAGGCGCCCGCCCTGGAGATCGGCGACGCACGGGCCGACGCGCACGCGGTGGAGACCACGCGCAAAGAGGGGCGGGCCCGCACGGTGACGGTCGACGGCGGCTTCGCGCTGCTCCAGCCGATGGCCCTGGGTTCCACCCGGATCGCCGTGGTCGAGATCTTCGTGCCCGAGGGTGCGGTCAGCAACGGAGTGACCACGGCGTGGCTGGTGCTCGCCGGCGTCGGCGTCGCGCTGGTCATCGGCTCCGTGGCGGTGGCTGACCGGCTCGGCGTACGCATGGTGCAGCCCGCCAAGCGGCTCGTCGGGGCGGCGCGCGCCCTCGGCGAGGGAAAGCTGGGCGCGCGGGTGCAGGAGGAGGGGCCGACCGAACTGCGGCTTGCCGCGGTGGCGTTCAACTCGATGGCCGACCAGGTGGTGCAACTCCTCGCCAACGAGCGGGAACTGGCGGCGGACCTCTCGCACCGCCTGCGCACCCCGCTGACGGTCCTGCGGCTCAACGCGGCCTCGCTGGGCGAGGGCCCCGCGGCCGAGCAGACCCGTATCGCCGTGGAGAAGCTGGAGCGCGAGGTCGACACGATCATCCGCACCGCCCGTGACGCCAAACCGCAGACCGCCGCGGTCGGCCCCGGGGCGGGCTGCGACGCCTCCGAGGTGATCCGGGACCGGATGGCCTTCTGGTCGGCGCTCGCGGAGGACGAGGGGCGCGAGGTGCGCGTGGCGGGCGTGGAGCGACCGGTGTGGATACCGGTCGCGCGCCCCGAGCTGGTCGCCTCCCTGGACGCGTTGCTGGGCAACGTCTTCCGGCACACGCGGGAGGGGTCGGCGTTCGCGGTGGACGTGCACAGCGGGGAGGACGCCGTGATCGTCCTCGTCTCGGACGCGGGGGCGGGCATCGCCGACCCCGAGGCCGCGCTCGCGCGGGGCGCCGGGTCGGGGGCCGACGGTTCCACCGGCCTGGGGCTCGACATCGTCCGGCAGCTCGCGGAGTCCACCGGCGGGGATGTCCGCATCGGGCGGTCCGTCCTTGGCGGCACGGAGGTCCGCATCTGGATCCAGCTCGACGGGCGCAGAGTCGTGGCCGGGGGCCGTGGCCACGGGGGGTCCGTACGCCGTCGCAAGCGTGCGCCCAGCGTGCGCCGGCCCTGAATCGCCGCTTCGCGGCGGATCTTTCCCGCCCACCCACCCGATTGCCCCGCAGCCGCCGCGTCGAGCGTGACCTTTAACCGTCCCCGATCGCTTCCTTAAGCCCGTCCTAAGATCCGGACCGGGGGTCCGATTGGCCCCAAAAGCCGGATCCTGCGGGGCTAGCGTGCTGCACGCACCCCCACCCCCCGCACAGCTAAGGCAGGCACGCGATGAGCAGCACGCATCGGCGCACGGTGAGCACCAGGTCCAAGGTCATGGGCGGGCTCGCGGCAGCCGCACTCGTCGGCGGCGGCGCCTTCGCCTTCTCCGGGACGGCGCTGGCCAGCAAGACCCCCGCCGAGCCCGCGGCGAAGGCAGCCGAAGGCGCCAAGTTCTCCCCGTTCGTGGACACTTCGCTCGCCCCGGCGTACGACCTCGTCGACACCGCGGACAAGACCGGCGTGAAGGAGTTCAACCTCGCCTTCATCACCTCCGGCGGCAGCTGCGAGCCCCTGTGGGGCGGCGCCACCGGGCTCGACGACGACAAGGTCGCCGCGCAGATCGAGGCACTGCGGGCCAAGGGCGGCGACGTACGCGTGTCCTTCGGCGGCGCCGCGGGCTCCGAGCTCGGCCTCAAGTGCGACAGCGCCGACGCGCTCGCCGAGGCGTACGGCAAGGTCATCGACAAGTACAAGCTGACCAAGGTCGACTTCGACATCGAGGGCGCGGCCCTGCCCGAGACCGCCGCCAACACCCGCCGCGCGCAGGCCATCGCGCAGCTCCAGAAGGACCACGAGGGTCTGGACGTGTCGTTCACGCTGCCCGTCATGCCCGAGGGTCTGACCCAGCCGGGCGTCGACCTCGTCGCCGACGCCAAGAAGAACGGCGTCAAGGTCTCCGCCGTCAACATCATGGCGATGGACTACGGGCCGTCCTACAGCGGCGACATGGGCCAGTACGCCATCGACGCGGCGACCGCCACGCAGAAGCAGATCAAGGGCGCCCTCGACCTGTCCGACGAGGCCGCGTGGAAGGCCGTCGCGGTCACCCCGATGATCGGCGTGAACGACGTCACCACCGAGGTCTTCAATGTCGACGACGCCGCGCAGCTGGTGAAGTTCGCGAAGGAGAAGGGCCTCGGCTGGCTCTCCATGTGGTCCTCGACCCGCGACAAGGCCTGTGAGGGCGGCGGCGGAGGCGCCCAGCCGACCTGTTCGTCGGTCGAGCAGGAGCCGCTGGCCTTCACGAAGGCGCTCGGCGCCTACAAGTAGAGCCCGGCCCCTTAGAACCACCGCCCCAGAACCACCGCCCCCCACGGCGCCTCGACCGGAATCACCGCATTCCCCCCACCCGGTCGGGGCGCCCACCTCTTTCCCGCGCTTAAGCCGTGGACGCCTGCCACTCCGACGCGTAGTCGTGGAAGATCGCCCGCAGATGATGCCCGATCTTCAGGTAGTCGAGGTCGTCCAGGTTGGCGAGCGACACCCGCACCGACCACTCGGGCCCCTCGAAGCCGCCGCCGTTCAGGAGCACCACATGGGTCTGCTCGGCGAGGCGGAACAGCGGGTCGACCGGTTCGTAGTTCTTCTCCAGGAAGTCGGCGAAGTCCTTGCCGTGGACGCGTTCCGCCTCGGCGAGCAGGTCGAGTTCGATGTAGTAGCCGGCCCGCTTGGGGTCCTCCGAGACTCTCATGTCGGCTCCTTCGAGCAGGAGTTGGAGCCGCTGCTGCACGATCGCGCGGATGCGCTGCTTGTACGCCTGTCCCTCGTCCAGCATGTCGAAGAGGGAGAAGAGGACCATCATCATCTGCTGGGGGAGCGAGAGGCCCGAGGTGTGGTTCAGGGCCACCTGCCGGGAGTCCGCGACGAGGCGGTCGATGAACTTGATCTTCTCGGGCTCCAGCGTCAGCGTCCCGTACCGCTTGGCGAGCCGGTCCTTCTCGCCTTGCGGAAGCGCGGCGATCAGCGTGTCGATGACGTTGTCGTCGTTGAGGCCGATGACGCCCAGCCGCCAGCCGGTGCAGCCGTAGTGCTTGGAGTAGGAGTAGACGAGCAGCGTGTTGTGGGGCAGGTCGGCGGCGATGGAGCGAAAGCCCTCGACGAACGTCCCGTACACGTCGTCCGTCACGATCAGCAGGTTCGGGTTCGAGGTGGCGACGATCTGCTTGATCTGGTCCGCGACCCGCTGGCTCAGCGCCAGTGAGGGCGGGTTGGAGGGGTTGACCAGGCAGACCATCTTGATGGCGGGGTCCGAGAGCTTGGCCACCTCCTCCTCGGGATAGCGCCACTCCCGCACGCCCGCCTCGGCGAACATGCTGGCCTGCACGTACGTCACGTCGAACTCGTAGGTGTCGAGCTCGGGGATCTCCACGTACGGCGTGAACACCGGCACCATCAGGGCGATCTTGTCGCCCTTGTGCAGGACGCCGTTCTTCATGAGCGAGTCGAAGATGTAGCACATCGCGGCCGTGCCGCCCTCGGTGGCGAACAGGCTCAGATTGCCAGCCGGGGGCTTGTGGTCGAACATCTCGTCGGCGACGTAGCCGCGCACGATCTGCTCCGCGTGCGTCATCATCCGGTCGGGGACCGGGTAGTTGTCGCCGACCGAGCAGTCCGTCAGCTCATGGACGAAGTCGTCCCTGACGAAGCCGAAGCGTTCGACGGCGTACTCGACGCACTTCTGGAGCAGGTCGATGCCCGGCAGGTCCGGGTGCTGCCGTACGAAGCTGTCGAAGCGGGCGCCCGACCCCGTCTTCTCCGGCATGCCGCCCAGGTTGTCGGCGGTCCAGACGCGGCGGGACTCGGAGAGCGCGAAGTAGCCCAGCGCGTAGAACGCCTCGCGGGGTCCGGTGGCGATCCAGTTGGGGTTTCCGCGGCCCGCGTTGAGCATCTGCGGGATGGACTTCTCCTTCTGGCCCGGCTTGTCCTCCTGCACGGCCCGGGCGATCTCGATGAACTTGTCCTTCAGCTCGAACGGGCTGAGCTGGGCGAACGACTGGATTTCCTCGCGGGTGAAGGTGGTCTTGGGCACGGCTCGTTCCTCACATGCGTACGGAGTGATCGGTGGTCGGGCGGGCTCAGTGGTGGAGCAGGACGATGACGGCGCCCCAGATGGTCAGGAGCACGTTGCTGATGGCGTACGGGATCGTGTAGCCGAGCGTCGGGATCTGGGACCGGGAGGTTTCGTTGATCGCGCCGATCGCCGCGGTGGTCGTCTGGCCGCCGGCCAGGACGCCCATCAGGATCGGGAAGCGGATCTTCTGGACGTGGTGCCCGAAGAGGAAACCGACGATCAGCGGGATCACCGTGGCGATCGCGCCGAAGAGCAGCAGCCCCCAGCCCGCCGTGGAGAGCCCGGAGGTGAAGCTCGGGCCCGCGTTGATGCCGACGACCGCGACGAAGAGGCAGAGCCCGAGGGTGTCCATGAACCACTGGGCGCCGGGCGGTACGTTGCCGTACGTCGGGTACTTGCCGCGGATCCACCCGAAGACGAGCCCCATGATGAGCGCGCCGCCCGACGTGGAGAGCGAGATCGGCACGCCGCCCGCGGTGAGCGCCGGGATACCGATGCAGCCGCCGAGGAAGATGCCGAGGCCCACCCAGATCATGTCGGTGGCGAAAGACGTCGGCACGGCCTTGCCGAGCTCCTTGCCCGCCGGGTCCACCAGGCGTTTGGGTCCGGTGAGGATCAGGGTGTCGCCGCGTTCCAGCTTCGTGGTCAGGCGGTAGGGGAACTCGGATCCGGAGCGGTAGAGCTTGTCGACGTAGACGCCGACCATGAACGGCTCGCGGCGCAGGTCGCCGATGCTCTGGCCGAGCCGGGCCTTCTCGGAGGCCACCACGTGCAGCGTCTCGGTCTGGTAGCCGAGGAGTTCGACGTCGTCGGTCTCGGCGCCGATGTGCGTCCGCGCGTCGAACTCGACGAGCGAGCCGCGCAGTGCGCTCAGCGCGACGACGTCGCCCTCGCGCAGAGCGAGCTGCTGGTCGTGGTCGAGGATGTTCCCTTCCCTGCGCACGCGGGTGATGTAGACCCGGCGGCCCAGTTCGCGCTGCTGGTTCTCGAAGTCCTCGATGGTGCGGCCCGCGAGGTCGGGGCGCTGGATGGTGTAGGCGCGCAGCACGACCTCGTAGTAGCCCTCGGCCAGGTCGGGGTTGTCGCCGGGGGCGTCCAACTCCGCTGCCAGGGCGGCGGATTCGGCCGCCAGGTCCTTGCGGTAGAGCTTCGGCAGGACGTTGGCGAGCAGCATCGCGCAGAGGATCGTGCCCAGGGGGTACGTCACCGCGTAGCCGATGGCGACCAGGTTCGACTCGCTCTTGACCTGCGCGGAGCTGAGCCCCGGCAGATTGGAGATCGCGTCGCCCGCGACACCGATGACCGCGGACTGGGTGAGCGCCCCGCCGAGGAGCCCGGCCGAGAGCCCGGGGCCGTAGCCGAGCATCGCGGCGAAGCCCCAGCAGACGAGCAGGCCGGTCACACAGACCACGACCGCGTTGAGCACCTGCGGAAGGCCGTCCTTCCTCAGGCCGCGGAAGAACTGCGGGCCGACCTTGTAGCCGAGGGCGAAGAGGAACATCGTGAAGAAGAGGTTCTTCACCGTCCCGTCGATCTCGACCTTGAACTGTGCCCCGAGCAGCAGCCCCGCGACGAGACAGCCGGTGACCGCGCCGAGGGCGATCGCCTTGTAGCGCAGCTTCCCGAAGAGGAAGCCGATCGCCACGGTGATGAAGACGAGCAGCTCGGGATGGGGCTGGAAGATGTTCCGGTTGAGGAAATCGATCATTTTCTACGCTCCGGGTGCACTGCTTCAGGCGCCGAGTACGCCGACGAGGATCGGGCCGGTCAGGGGGAGCAGGAAGTTGGAGAGCGCGTACGTGATCGTGTAGCCGAGCAGAGGTACGGAGCTCTGGGCCACCTGGGTGACGGAGGTGATCGCCGGGGTCGAACACTGCTGGCCCGCGATGGCGCCGATGAGCAGTGGTTTCTCGATCTTCAGGAGCTTTCGGCCGACGAAGAGCGAGATCGTCGCGGGTACGAGGACCATCGCGATCCCGGCGAACGGCAGCAGCGCCCCGTACTGCTTGAGCAGCGGCCAGGCCTGCGGTCCCGAGACGAGCCCCGTACAGGCGATGAAGATCGCCAGGCCCATGTCCTTGAGGGTGTTCGCGGCCTGCGGCGGGAACGCCCCGAAGGTCTGCTTGCGGGAGCGGAACCAGCCGAAGAGCAGGCCGGAGACCAGACAGCCGCCGCCCGTGCCGAGCGACATCGGCACGTCGCCGAAGTGCACGACGACCTGCCCGAGCAGGGAACCGGCCGCGATCCCGAGCCCCAGGTAGATGAAGTCGGTGGCGTCGTTCTTGACGACCGCACCGATCTTCGAGACCAGCTTGTTCAGACCGGATCGCGCGCCCACCAGGGTGAGCACGTCACCGCGGTGCACGGTGGTGCCTCCGGCGGCGGGCAGATGCTGGTCACCGCGCAGTACGTCGGTGACGTACACGCCGTCCTTGACGAACTCGGGATGGGCGCGCTGCAACTCCTCCACGCTCAGGCCGTCCGACGACTTCTCGGTGACGGCGACCTGGGTGGTGGCGAGCGGGGTGTCGACGCCGGGAATGCCGGGGGTCTCGGTGCCGATCAGCCGTCCCGCCTCGATGGTGTTGGCCCGCAGGCCCACCACGAGGACCAGGTCGGAGAGGGTCAGGGCGAGATCGGGGCGGGGCGTGAGCGTCTTGCTGCCGCGTTTGACGGCCTCGACGGTGATCCGCCCGCCGAGCTCGGACTCCAGGTCGCCGACGGTCCTGCCGTCGGCCGTCGTCACCAGATAGGTGCGGCCGACCATGCCCGGCAGGGCCTGGCGCTCGTCGGACTCCAGGCCGCCGCCGGAGCCGCGCATCTTCTCCCACAGCTCGCGTGAGGCGTCCCGCAGGTTGACGCGCAGCATCATCGGCATGATCTGGCTGGTGTAGAGCACGATGGTGATCAGGCCGAAGAGATAGCAGACCGTGTACGCGGTGGCGACGTGCCCCTGGTACTGGGTGATCTGGTCCGGGGTGAGCCCGTCGAGCTTGCCGATGGCCTCGGTCGCCGTACCGACGACGGCCGACTCGGTGGCCGCGCCCGCCAGGATGCCCGACGCCGTGCCGACGTCCAGGTCGAAGGCCTTGGCGAGGCCGAAAGCGATGCCCAGGACACAGACGAGCTCGATCGCGCAGAGCGCGAAGAACCGCAGGCTCTTGCGGTTGAGGTTGGCGAAGAACTGGGGGCCCGCGAGATAGCCGAGGGCGAAGATGAAGAGCGCGAAGAAGATCGTCTTGACGTCGTCGGAGACGACTACCTTGGCCCAGGCGCCGAGCAGCAGCGAGACGATCAGGGTGCCGCAGATACCGCCCAGGGTGATGGGGCCGACGCGTACCTTGCCGAGCAGGTAGCCCAGGGCGAGGCAGACGAACAGCGCGAACTCGGGGTGATCACGGAGTACGCCCACCGGCGCTCACCGTGCCTGGTCTATTGCGTTATGTGGCATATGGGAAACCTAAGGAGCCGTGCGACGGTGTGCCACTCGGCTCCTCAGGGGTACAGCCGGGCCGGTCAGCCCAGAGCGCCCTCCCGCGGCAGCTCGCCGGCCGCCGCGACGCCCGCGTACCAGCGGGCGCTGGACTTCGGGACGCGGGCCTGCGTCTCGTAGTCGACGTACACCGCGCCGAAGCGCTTGCTGTAGCCGTAGGACCATTCGAAGTTGTCCATGAGGGACCAGAGGTAGTAGCCGCGGACGTCGGCGCCGTCCGTGATGGCGCGGCGGACGGCGGCCAGGTGGCCGTGGAGGTAGGCGATGCGCTCCGGGTCGTGCACGCGGCCGTCCGCGTCGGGCTTGTCGTCGTAGGCCGCGCCGTTCTCGGTGACGTACAGCGGCAGGCCCGGTGCCTCGCGGGTGTAGCGCATGATCAGGTCGTGCAGCCCCGTCGGGTCGATGGTCCAGCCCATCTCGGTGCGGTCGCCCGGCGTCTGGTGGAAGGCCACGTCGTCCGAGCCCGGCCACGGGGAGTGATCGCTGGCGCCGTGCCCGTCGGCGCGCGGGTTGCCCGCGTCGTCGTTCGCGGCCGAGACCAGCGCGGGCGTGTAGTAGTTGAGGCCGAGCGCATCCAGCGGCTGGTGGGCGGCGGCCAGGTCGCCGTCCTGCACGAAGGACCAGTCGGTGATCCGGGCGGTGTCCGTGAGCAGGTCCGCCGGGTAGGCGCCGTGCAGCATCGGGCCGTGGAAGACGCCGTTGGCGAGGTTGTCGATGCGGCGCCGGGCGTCCTGGTCCGCGGGGCTGTCGGAAACCGCCCTGACCACCGAGGAGTTCAGGCTCACCGCGACCCTGGCGCGGGCCGGCAGGGCGGCGCGCAGCGCCTGTGTGCCCAGGCCGTGCGCGAGGTTGAGGTGGTGCGCGGCCTGGAGCGCGGCCGCCGGGTCGGTGCGGCCGGGGGCGTGCACGCCGGAGCCGTAGCCCAGGAAGGCGCTGCACCACGGCTCGTTGAGCGTGATCCACGACTCGACGCGGTCACCGAGGGCCTCGGCGACGAAGCCCGCGTACTCGGCGAACCGGTGGGCGGTCTCGCGCGCCGGCCAGCCGCCCGCGTCCTCGAGGTCCTGCGGCAGGTCCCAGTGGTAGAGGGTCAGGGCGGGCTTGATGCCCTTGGCGAGCAGCTCGTCGACCAGCCGCCGGTAGAAGTCCAGGCCGCGCTGGACGGCGGGGCCGCGCCCGGTGGGCTGCACCCGCGACCAGGAGACGGAGAAGCGGTAGGCGTTCAGGCCGAGGTCCGCCATGAGCGCCACGTCGTCGCGGTAGCGGTGGTAGTGCTCGACGGCCACGTCACCGGTGTCGCCGCCGACGGTCCTGCCGGGCGTGTGGCTGAAGGTGTCCCAGATGGAGGGGGTGCGGCCGTCCTCGCGTACGGCGCCCTCGATCTGGTACGCGGACGTGGCGGCTCCCCAGAGGAAGTCGGCCGGAAAAGTAATGGGTTCAGGCATGGAAGCGCTCCCATGGAAAGGGGGAATCAGGACAGGAAGAGAAGGCGGAGAACGAAGAGCGGGCGCCAGGGCCGAGGTGGCGGCTGCTCGGCCCTGGCCCTGGCGGGGAGGGCGCCGCGGGCGACGGCGCGCCTCAGCCCTTGACCGCGCCCTGCATGATGCCGCTCACGATCTGCTTGCCGAAGAGGATGAACGCGAAGAGGAGCGGCAGCGTGCCGAGCAGAGCGCCCGCCATGATCACCGCCCGGTCCGGGATGTAGCCCGTACCGAGGGAGTTGAGCGCCACCTGCACGGTGGGGTTCGACTGGTTGAGGGCGATGATCGGCCAGAGGAAGTCGTTCCAGGCCATGACGAACGTGAGCAGGCCGAGGACCGCCATCGCGGGCCGCGCCGCCGGGAACACCACGTGCCAGATGATCCGCAGGCTGCTCGCGCCGTCCATCCGGGCCGCCTCGATGAGTTCGCTGGGCAGCGCCTGGAGCAGGAACTGCCGCATGAAGAACACCCCGAAGGCGCTCACGAACGTCGGCAGGATCACCGCCTGGAGCTGATTGGTCCACTGCAGGTCGGCGACCCACAGATACAGCGGTACGACGCTCAGCTGCGGCGGCACCATCATCGTGCCGATCGTCAGGAGGAGCAGCAGACCGCTGAACTTGAACTTCAGCTTGGCGAAGGCGAATCCGGCGATCGTGGAGAACAGGACGGTGCCGATGGTGATGCTGCCCGCCACGATCGTGGTGTTGAGCATCGCGTCACCCAGGCTCGCCTCCGTCCAGGCCCGCTCCAGGTTCTTGAAGAGGTTCCCGCCGAACCACAGGGGTGGCGGCGTCTGGGCGAGCCGCCCGCTCGTGCGCGACGCGGCGATCGCCGTCCAGATCAGCGGGGCGAGGGAGACGGCGGTGAACAGCGCGAGGACGACGTATGTCACGGGCCCCGCGTGCATCGTGCGACCGGCCTTGAGCCCGAGGGGACGGCCCGGCTTCGGGCCCCTGGCGGGGGCGGTCTTCGGGCTCGCGATCACGTCGGTCTGCGGGGCCTCGGCGACGTCGGTCGTCGGGCCCGTGGCGCGGGACTTCATTGGGCCTTCCTCAGACGTCGGGCGATCAGCAGATTGACCGCGGCGATGATCAGCAGGATCGCGAGCATCAGCCAGGCGACGGCCGAGGCCCTGCCCAGATGGCCGTTGATCCAGCCCTGGTCGTACAGATAGAGGCCAAGGGTCTGGAACTGGTGGTCGGCGCCGCCCTTGGAGCCGGCCGTGCCGCCGAACAGCAGCGGCTCGCCGAAGAGCTGGGTCGCCCCGATGGTGGAGACGACCACCGTGAACAGGATCGTCGGACGCAGCATCGGGATGGTCACGTGCCGGAACTGCTGCCAGCGCGAGGCGCCGTCCAGCGAGGCCGACTCGTAGAGATCGTGCGGTACGGCCTGCATCGCCGCCAGGTAGATCAGCGCGTTGTAGCCGGTCCACCGCCAGATGACGATCGAGGACACCGCGAACTGCGAACCCCAGGACGATTCACGCCAGTTGATCGGGTCGATGCCGATGGACCCGGCCAGCCAGTTGACCATGCCGCCGTCCCACGCGAAGAGCAGCGTGAAGACCAGCGAGGCGCTCGCCACCGACGTGGCGTACGGAGCGAGCATCGCCACGCGCCACAGGGTGGAACCGCGCAGCTTGTAGTTGAGCAGATGCGCGATACCGAGCGCGATGGCCAGCTGCGGAACGGTGGAGATGATGCCGATGGTGAAGGTGTTGCCGAGCGCGTTCCAGAAGTAGTCGCTCTGCAGCAGGTTGGTGTAGTTCTCCAGGCCCAGCCAGGTGCTGTCGTCCAGGTTGGTCAGCTCGAGGCGGTGCAGCGAGGCCCAGCCGGTGTAGAGCAGCGGGAACAGGCCGAAGGCACCGAAGAACAGGAAGAACGGGGCGACGAAGACGTACGGCGACGCCTTTATGTCCCAGCGGTACAGGCGACTGCGCCACGAGGACGTGGGGGAGCCCTTGCGGGTCCCGGACGCGGCCGGGGCCGCGTCCCCCGAAGGGGACGCGGTCTCGGCGTACTCAGTGGTCTCGGACATGCGCGTCACTGTCCCAGAACATCCTTGATCTCCTTCTGCGCGGCCTCCCAGCCCTCAGCCGGAGACTTGCCCTGCTGCTCCACCTGGAGCACACCGATGTCCGTGATGGACTGGCCGATCTGGGCGTCCTTGAGACCGTAGATCGCCGAAGGGGTGTTCTTCGCGATGTCCGCGTAGATCTCCGTGATGGGCGCGTCGTTGAAGTACGCCTTCGTGGCGGGCGACGGCTTCAGCGTGTCGTACGCCGACGGGGTGGAGGGGAAGCTGGCCTGCTTGGCGAAGACCTTCGCGAGCTGCTCGGGCTGGGTCAGCCAGACGGCGAGCTCGGTCGCCTCCTTCTTGTGCTTGCCCGCGCTCGGCACGCCCAGGAACGTTCCTCCCCAGTTGCCGTCGCCCGGAGCCTTGGCCATGTCCCACTGGCCCTTGCCCTCCGGGCCGGTCTTCTCCTGGATGTAGCCGGCCATCCACGCCGGGCAGGCCACGGTGGCGAACTTGGCGTTGGCGAAGCCCTGGTCCCACGTCGGGTCGAACTGCTTGAGCTTGGCCGACATGTCGCCCTTGGCGACCTTCATCGCCGCGTTCCAGGCGTCCTTGCGGCCCTGGCTCTTCTCGTAGATCTCCTTGCCGCTCTTGTCGTAGTAGCGCTCGGTCGCGCCGGCGAAGACGGCGTTGTAGACGCTGGAGGCGGAGTCCACGAACTTGGTGCCCTTGGGCGCCTTCTTCATGTACTTGTCGCCGAGCGCCACGTACTTGTTCCAGTCGCCGGCCCACTCCTTGGCGAGCTCCTCGCGGTCGGTGGGCAGACCGGCCTTCTCGAAGAGGTCCTTGCGGTAGCAGAGCGCCGTCGGGCCGATGTCGACGCCGAGGCCGACCGTCTTGCCGTCGTCGGTCGTGGCCTGCTTCCACTTCCAGTCGAGATACGTGGACTTGTCCACGCCCTTGGCCTTGCTCAGGTCCTCGAACTTGGCGCCCTGGGTCTGCACGACCTCGGTGATGTTGCTGACCTCGATGGCGGCGACGTCGTTCACGCCCGCGCCCGATTGGAGCTGGGTGAGCAGCTTCGGGTAGTAGGCGTCGTTGCGCTCGATGACGTTCTCTTTGATCTTGATGTTCGGGTGCGACTTCTCGTACTCGTCGTAGAGCCCGGCCTGCTTCAGGCCAAGGACGCCGAACGTGCCCACGTTGAGCGTGACCTTGCCGTCGCTGCTCGCCGAGTCGCCCTCGTCGTCACTTGAACAACCGGCCAGCAGGCTTGTGGCCAGCGCGGTCACGGCCGCGAAGGCCACCAGCCGACCGGGTCGGCGATAAGTCGTGCGCATTACGTCCTCCTGTTGCCTGACGTGCCGACCCCCCGGCCAACTGCACTTCTTGCCCCGTTGCTTGACTCTTCGGCTCGGGCGGGGAACGTGCGGGATGTGTACGTGTCAGGTACTGTGGGAGCGCTCCCACAAGTGATGAGTTGAAGAGTCGTAGCTTGAAGCGGGGGTGTCAAGGGACCGGACAGAGAGATATGTCTTCAGTTATCGGGCTGTTACGAGGACGCTCGCATGATCGGCCCTTCCGCCCGGCAAAGATCAGGCTGTTACATTCCTCTACATTCCTCGCCGGGGGAAGTGCGACGGGAGGCGGACAATGGCAGCTCACGGTGCACGCAGCCGCAGTGGCGGGCGACCCACCCTGGAGGAGGTCGCCGCACGGGCGGGAGTGGGCCGCGGGACGGTGTCCCGGGTGATCAACGGATCGCCGCGGGTGAGCGAGGCGACCCGTTCGGCGGTCGAGGCCGCCGTCGCGGAGCTCGGTTACGTCCCGAACACGGCGGCCCGCGCCCTCGCGGCCAACCGCACCGACGCCATCGCCCTGGTCGTGCCCGAGCCCGAGACCCGGTTCTTCGCCGAGCCGTACTTCTCCGACGTCCTGCGCGGAGTCGGGGCAGAGCTCGGCGAGACCGAGATGCAGCTCCTGCTGATCTTCGCCGGGAACGACCGCAGGCGCCAGCGCCTGGCCCAGTACCTCGCGGCCCACCGCGTCGACGGGGTCCTGCTTGTCTCGGTGCACGCCGACGACCCGCTGCCGGACCTGCTCGCCCAGCTGGAGATCCCCGCGGTGATCAGCGGCCGCCGCTCGGCCGACGAGGCACTGCCCTCGGTCGACTCCGACAACTTCGCGGGCGCGCACTCGGCGGTGGAGCACCTCCTGGCGCGCGGCCGCACGTGCATAGCCACCATCACGGGCCGCCTGGACGTCTACGGCGCCCAGCGCCGCCTCGACGGCTACCGCGCCGCCCTCACGGACGCGGGCCACCGGGTGGACGAGAGCCTCATCGCGCCGGGCGACTTCACGGAGGAGGGCGGCCGCCGGGCGATGACCGAGCTGCTCGCCGCCTGCCCCGGCGTGGACGCGGTCTTCGCGGGCTCGGACGTGATGGCCGCGGGCGCCCGCCAGGTCCTTCGCGAGGCGGGCCGCCGCATACCGGACGACGTGGCGCTCGTCGGCTTCGACGACTCGGCGATCGCCCGCCACATGGACCCGCCCCTGACGAGCGTGCGCCAGCCGATCGAGGACATGGGCCGCGCGATGATCGACCTCCTGCTCGCCGAGATCGCCGACGACCGGCCTGCATCGGCCCGCCGCCTGGAGCACCGCCAGCTGGTCCTGCCGACGGAACTGGTGGAGCGGGCCTCGTCCTGAGCCGGGGCGGCCACGGGCCGGCTCGGTCGCATCCGCGGTCGTACGGGCGCAGGATGGAGAGTGGGGCCGACGAGCTTTCTCGGCGGCCCTGAGCGCCCGAACACGCACGCCGGAAGGGGGTGCGACGCCATGTCCCGGTTCATGGACGTCCACCACGGGATGAAGGACATCACCGCCGAGCAGCTGAAGCAGGCTCACCAGGCCGACCTGGCCATCGAGAAGGAAGAAGGCGTTCACTTCGAGAAGGCCTGGGCGGACCCGCAGTCCGGCACGGTCTACTGT
>NZ_JBNNJZ010000020.1:27467-41359 GCF_050270335.1 Streptomyces sp. NPDC059900 | reverse complement strand
CCACACAAATAAACAAAATAGAAAACAAGTTGACACCCCCATGCCTTAAAGATGCAGATTCTCTCCAAAAAACTGCGGGGTGCCCCCGCAGTTCAACTGCGGGGGCACCCTTCAGAGGGGTGTCCCTCCTCAGGCCCCCGACGAGCGTCCATCCCGAACCCAGTGGAATCGCGGAGATTCCGAATCCCCCAGGGCCGCAGCGGTCTTGGAGCCGTTGTCCTTGATCCCTCCGGCGAGCGAGAACGAGCCTGTGGCCGTCTGCTTTCCGGCCGTGCCCTCCCAGTACGCGGGGTCACGATCCCATTTGACGTCGCGCAGCAGCTCCATCAGCTCGTCCGGGGTTAGAACTTCTCCGCTTTTGTTCCACGACATGGTGCGGTGCGCGACCGCCCCGAGTGCCGCAAGCACGGCCGGCGAGGCGATCACCGTGTTGTTACGTCGCTCGAAAGCCTGGGCGAACGCCGACAGGATCCTCCCCAGCACCTCGTGGATCTCTGCCGTTGCAATGTCCCGCGTACAGCCTTCGGGGAGGTCGGAAATGGGGCCGCTCGTCTTCTCGAAGCCCGCCTTGCCGAAGAGGGCCGTAATGACGAACGACCGCAACGACGACAGCGTCATCCACTCTGTGTCGGTCGCTTTCAGCTGCCGCTGACGGACGGAAACCACCGACTCGAGCGGCACCCTGCCCTCACCGGACGGGGCTATGACCTGCACGTCCTTGAGCAGCGACAGTGTGATGTTCGTGGCCACGTTCGACGAGTCCGAGGAGAGCGCGATGTTCTTATTCGGCACGACGCCCAGCAGATTGCGGTCGTGGAAGATCTGCCGGGCGGCCACCAGGTCGATGTCGTGGTAGATCTCCACGCCGACGAGGCGCGCATTGACCTGCTGTGTGGTCACGCCGAACGACGCGGCGTCCTCACGCAGCAGGAAATGGGCGAGATGCTGCGTCTCCGCGTCCATGAGCACACCGCTGGCGTCGAACGGCAGGTACGCGATGACGTCCACGCCGAAGGGGCTCTGCGCACGCACCGTCTCCAGCCGCTTGGGGATCCACAGCGCCAGCGGCGGGGTGGCCCAGCGCTCTGCACGATCCCCCATGAGCACCTCGGCGAGGTAGCGGGCGTACGCTCTGGCGTTCGTCGCCTTCTTCGTCGCCTTGATGTTCCGCTGCACTTCATTGCGGGTCTCCGCCTGCTGGCGTTCGTCGGGGGAGAGATAGCGCAGCGCCTTGGTGTTCTCCGCCTTGCGCGGGTCCGGCACGATCCTCGCGAGCTGCCCCCACGGCATCGTCGCCAGCAGGCGAGTGGGACTAAGCTCCAAGACCCTCAGAGGGTCACCGCGCCAGCGATCTATCTCCGTTACGTACTCCGCCGTCTGCTCCGTCACCACGAATCCCTGTCGAACGAGAGTTACTCGGGACGCCTGAGGCCCGCGAGGTCGTACGACGACCGATCATAACGAAGTACGGGTGTGAATCAGGCGGAGTTGCAAGTCCCTTAGTCCGCCTGATGGTTCAGCTGCTACACCGTGCCGACCGGGAGTACGCCAGGTTGACCCGACCCACGGCACCGAGAGGCCATCTCCGCGCGTTCAGACGGGTGTTCAGGGGGCTGTGCCACACCGTGAATGATTGCTGGACCTAGTCCACGCCCTCAAGCGCGAGTCGCCGTTCGGCTACGAGGAGGCGGCGCGCGACAGCACGGTAGTAGAGCGGTGAGAAGACCCCGCTGGCATCAATGGTCCGGCCCTCGGCCGACCTCAAGTGCGCAAGGGCCACGGGGGAGACGGAACCACCGACCTCGCGGCGCGCCGTGTGTCCTGGGTCGAAGCATGTCTGCAGACCACCGAGTACGCGCGGGTGATCGTGCGTACTGCGATGCCCAAGGCCTCAACGAGCGAGCTCGAGGACAAAGTGAGCGGCAAGATGAGGCGGGCCGAGCTCTTCGAGTAGGCGAAGCCACCGGAGTATTGGGGGATCCTCGACGAGTCGGTGATCCGTCGGCGGGCCCTCCCACCGAGCAGATGGCCGAGCTGCTGGAGCACATCGCAGAGGTGGTCGAGACCACACGGTCCATTGTGGAGATCATCCCGGAAACGGCCGCCGCAGATCCGTTCATGATGGGCATGCCCAGGACCACAACCTTCTCGGACGCGCCCCCGCTCGTTTACGCCGAGAGTCTGAACAGCGGCCAACTCATCGACTATCCGGCGCTCGTGAAGCGGTGCCGACGGTCTTACGATCTGCTCAGGGCCGTCGCACTGCTGCCTGAGACGACTGATCGAGGACGCGGCTAAGGAATTTGGAAATGGCAAGCCACGGGAATGACTTGAGCACCGCCGCCTGACGCAAGAGCAGCTACAGCAATGCCAGCAGCGGCGACTGCGTCGAGGCCGCCGACGGCCTCCCCGGCGTCGCCCCCGTCCGGGACTCCAAGGTGACGGACGGCTCCGCTCTAGCCGTTCCCGCACCCGCCTGGGCCACCACCTCGCCGCCGCCACGCACGGCCAACTGGGCGGCTATTAGCGTTGTATTGCAAGTATCAGCGTTGTACTGCAAGAAAGTCCCGCTCGGTATCGGGCATATCGCCCAACCGGCGGGACCTTCGTGCAATCGGCGTCAGTCAGCCAGACACCTTCGCGCCCCGGCGCCAGACCTCGCTGATCAGGGGGACGCCAGGGCGGTATGCCAGGTGGACGTGGCTCGGGGCGTCCAGGAAGGCGAGGTCCGCTCGGGCGCCCTCGCGGATCACGCCGATGTCCGTGCGGCGCAGGGCCGCCGCGCCGCCCGCTGTGGCCGACCAGATCGCCTCGTCCGGGGTCATGCCCATGTCCCGTACGGCCAGGGCGATGCAGAACGGCACCGAGGACGTGAAGGACGAGCCCGGGTTGCAGTCCGTGGAGAGGGCCACCGTGGCGCCCGCGTCCAGGAGGCGGCGGGCGTCGGGCCACTTCGCGCGGGTGGAGAACTCGGCGCCGGGGAGCAGCGTCGCCACCGTGTTGCCGTTCGCGAGGGCGTCCACGTCCGCGTCCGTGAGGTGCGTGCAGTGGTCTGCTGACGCCGCGTCCAGCTCTACGGCCAGTTGGACTCCGGGGCCGTACGAGAGCTGGTTCGCGTGGATGCGGGGGTGCAGGCCCCTGGCCTTGCCCGCCGTCAGGATGGCGCGGGCCTGGTCGCCGTCGAAGGCGCCCTTCTCGCAGAAGACGTCGACCCAGCGGGCGTGGGGGGCGCAGGCGTCCAGCATCTCGCCGGTGACGAGGTCCACGTACGCCGCCGGGTCTTCCGCGTAGTCCGGGGAGACGATGTGGGCGCCGAGGAACGTCACTTCGTCGGTGTGCCGTGCCGCGATGCGCAGGGCCCGGGCCTCGTCCTCGGTGTTCAGGCCGTAGCCCGACTTCGTCTCGAAGGTGGTGGTGCCCTGGCGGAGGGCCTCGGCGAGGTAGTGGGTGAGGTTCGCTTCGAGCTCGGCGTCCGTGGCCGCGCGGGTGGCCGCCACCGTGGTGCGGATGCCTCCTGCGGAGTAGGCGCGGCCCGACATGCGGGCGTTGAACTCCTGGGTGCGGTCGCCTGCGAAGACGAGGTGGCTGTGGGAGTCGACGAAGCCGGGGATGGCGGCGTGGCCCTTTGCGTCGTGGGTTTCGTCCGCCGCGGGGGCCTTGGCGGCGGGGCCTGCCCAGGCGATGGATTCGCCGTCCAGGACGACGGCGGCGTCCTGGACGAGGCCCAGGGGGCTTCCGTCGCCCTGGGAGGGGTCGTTCGTCACGAGGCTGGCGATGTTGGTGATGAGGGTGGTGGTCGGCATGTGGGGCTCCCTGAGGGCTGGGGGCGGGCGGTTTCTTTTCCCCAACCCCGCCCCTTCCCGAAAACTCGCTCGGCGCGAGGGCCTTGTGCGCACCGTCATCACCGGCTCCGCCGAGTTCGTCCTCAAACGCCGGACGGGCTGAAATGACGTCCTCGGGTGGGCGGGCAAGTGCGGGGCAATCGGGCGGGTGGGTGGGAAAGTCCCGGCGCGAAGCGGCGGACGAGGGAGCCGGGGTCGAGCCCGGCTCCCGGGGAGGCTCAGTCTCGAAGCGCCGCCACCGCCTCCGCCAACGCCCCCGCCACGTCCGGGATCGACGCGTGCTCCCCGTCCCGTACGACGTGGCGGCCGGCCACCACCGTGTGGCGGATGTCCGAGGACGTGGCCGCGAAGACCGCTGTCTCGGCGGCCAGGCGCGGGACCGGGCCCGCCGTGCGGACCGAGTCGAGGGCCACGGTGGCGAAGTCGGCGAGCGCGCCGGGTTCGAGCACGCCCGCGTCCGCCCAGCCCAGCGCCGCATGCCCGTCGGCGGAAGCCGCCCGCAGCAGCGCCGCCGCCGTCCAGTGGCCCCGTGTGTGCGAGCGCAGGCGTTCGTTCAGCTCCATCGCCCTCGCCTCTTCGAGGAGGTCGATGACCGCGTGGCTGTCGCTGCCCAGGGAGAGCGGGCTGCCCGCGCGCTGGAGGCTCACCGCGGGGCCGATGCCGTCCGCGAGGTCCCGCTCCGTCGTGGGGCACATGCACGTGCCCGTCGTCGTGCGGCCGAGCAGCGCGATGTCCTCGTCCGTGAGGTGCGTGTTGTGCACGCCCGTCGTACGGGGGCCGAGCACCCCGTGGTCCGCCAGGAGGCGGGTCGGCGTGCGGCCGTGGACCGCGAGGCACGCCTCGTTCTCCGCCGTCTGCTCGGAGAGGTGCACGTGGAGGGGGGCCTGCCGGGCCGACGCCCACTGCGCCACCGTGCCCAACTGGTCCGCCGGTACGGCCCGTACGGAGTGGATCGCCGCGCCGATGCGGGCGTGCTCGCGGTCCTTGAGGGCCGAGGCCCGTTCCGCCCATGCCTCCGTCGTACCGTCCGAGAAGCGGAGCTGGTGACGGTTCGGCGGCTTGCCGCGCGACTGAGACAGCAGGCCCGACGCCACGTACGCCGTGTCCAGGAGCGTGATGCGGATGCCCGCCTCCGCCGCCGCCTCGATCAGCGCCTCGCCCATCGCGTTGGGGTCGTCGTAGGCCGCGCCTCCCCGCGCATGGTGCACGTAGTGGAACTCGCCCACCGCCGTGATGCCCGCCAGGGCCATCTCCGCGTACACCGCGCGGGCCAGCGCGTGGTACGTCTCCGGGGTCAGCCGGTCCGCCACCGAGTACATGACCTCGCGCCACGTCCAGAACGTGCCCGAGCCGACCTGGACCGTGCCGCGCAGGGCCCGGTGGAAGGCGTGCGAGTGGGCGTTGGCCAGGCCGGGGAGGGTGAGGCCGCGCAGCACCGTCGCGCCGGGCGGGGGTGCTTCCACGCCCTTGCGGACGGCCGTGATCCGCTCGCCCGTCACCTCCACCGCCACGCCCGGCTCGACATTCGTGTCGAGCCAGGCGTGCTCCAGCCAGTACGTGGTCGCCTTCGCCGTATCGGTCGTCACCTGCACGCCAGCCCTTCCAGTACGTCGGCCAGTGCCCTCACCCCTGCGACACAGTCGTCCTCGGCGGCGAACTCCGCCGGGGAGTGCGAGATACCCGTGGGGTTCCGTACGAACAGCATGGCGGTGGGGATCGATCCGGACAAAATACCCGCGTCGTGTCCGGCGCCCGTGCCGAGGACCGGGATCGGCCGCTCCCCGCCCAGCAGCCTGCCGAGCTCGTCCCGCAGTGCGTGCTCGAACTCGACCACCGGCGTGAAGGACTCCCGTACGACGTCGAGGTCGATGCCGTGCCGGTCCGCGTATTCGCGGGCCGCCTTCTCGATGCCCGTCACGACCGTGTCGAGGGACTCCTGGTCAGCGGCGCGCGAGTCCAGCCAGCCGCGCACCAGGGACGGGATCGCGTTGACGCCGTTCGGTTCGACCGCGATCTTGCCGAAGGTCGCTACCGCGCCTGCGAGTTCCGCTTCCCTGCGCGCCGCCAGGACCGTCTCCGCGTACGACAGCATCGGGTCGCGGCGGTCCACCAGGCGGGTGGTGCCCGCGTGGTTCGCCTCGCCCCGGAAGTCGAAGCGCCAGCGGCCGTGCGGCCAGATGGCGGAGGCGATACCGACGGGGTCGCCGGTGAGGTCCAGGGCGCGGCCCTGCTCGACGTGCAGCTCCACGAACGCGCCGATGCGGGCGAGGCGTTCGGGGTCGGGGCCGATGGCCGACGGGTCGTAGCCCGCCGCCTCCATGGCCCGGGGGAGCGTCACGCCGGACGCGTCCGTCAGTTCGTACGCCTTCTCGCGCGTGAGCTGGCCTGCGGTCAGGCGCGAGCCCACGCAGGCCAGGCCGAAGCGGGCGCCCTCCTCGTCGCCGAAGTTGGTGATGGCGAGGGGGCGGCTGAACGACACCTTGCGGGCGCGGAGTTCGTCGAGCGCCGCGAAGGAGGAGACCACCCCGAGCGGGCCGTCGAAGGCGCCGCCGTCCGGGACGGAGTCCAGGTGCGAGCCGGTGACCACCGCGTCGCCGCGGGAGGGGTCACCGAGCCAGGCCCACTGGTTGCCGTTGCGGTCGACCTCGTAGTCGAGGCCGCGCGCCTCCGCCTGGGCCTGGAACCAGAGCCGGCATTCGGCGTCGGCGGCGGTCCAGGCATAGCGGCGGTAGCCGCCGGAGGCGTCGCTGCGGCCGATGGGCCGCAGCGAGCGCCACATGGCGTGGAACGTGTCGCTCACGCGGTGCCTTCCTCGCGCATCGGGATCCGTACGCCCTTCTCGTCCGCCACCGACTCCGCGATGTCGTAGCCCGCGTCCACGTGCCGGATGACGCCCATGCCGGGGTCGTTGGTGAGGACGCGGCGGATCTTCTCGCCTGCCAGCTTCGTGCCGTCGGCCACCGAGACCTGGCCCGCGTGGATCGAGCGGCCCATGCCGACGCCGCCGCCGTGGTGGATGGAGACCCAGGAGGCGCCGGACGCGACGTTCACCATGGCGTTCAGGAGCGGCCAGTCGGCGATCGCGTCGGAGCCGTCGAGCATGGCCTCGGTCTCGCGGTACGGGGATGCCACGGAACCGCAGTCCAGGTGGTCGCGGCCGATGGCGAGGGGGGCGGCGAGGGTGCCGTTGCCGACCATGTCGTTGAACATGTCGCCCGCCTTGTCGCGCTCGCCCTGGCCGAGCCAGCAGATGCGCGCGGGCAGGCCCTGGAAGTGGACCCGCTCCCCCGCCATCTTGATCCAGCGGTGCAGCGACTCGTTCTCCGGGAAGAGGTCCAGGAGCGCCTTGTCCGTCTTGTGGATGTCGGACGCCTCGCCGGAGAGCGCCGCCCAGCGGAACGGGCCCTTGCCCTCGCAGAAGAGGGGGCGGATGTAGGCGGGGACGAAGCCGGGGAAGGCGAACGCGCGGTCGTAGCCCGCGAGCTGGGCCTCGCCGCGGATCGAGTTGCCGTAGTCGAAGACCTCGGCGCCCGCGTCCATGAAGCCGACCATCGCCTCGACGTGCCTGGCCATCGACTCACGCGCGCGGGCCGTGAAGCCTGCCGGGTCCTTGGCCGCGAGCGTCTGCATGTCGTCGAAGTCGACGCCGACCGGGAGGTACGCGAGCGGGTCGTGGGCCGAGGTCTGGTCCGTGACGATGTCGATGGGGGCGCCCTCGGCGAGCATCCGCGGCAGGAGGTCCGCCGCGTTGCCGAGCAGGCCGATGGAGAGGGGCTTGCGCTGGTCGCGGGCGTCCGTGGCCAGCTGGAGGGCGTGCTCCAGGGAGTCGGCCTTCACGTCCAGGTAGCGGTGCTCGATGCGGCGCTCGATGGCGCGCGGGTCGACGTCGATACAGATCGCGACGCCGTCGTTCATGGTCACGGCCAGCGGCTGGGCGCCGCCCATGCCGCCGAGACCGGCGGTCAGGGTGATCGTGCCCGCGAGCGTGCCGTTGAACTTCTTGGCGGCGACGGCGGCGAACGTCTCGTACGTGCCCTGGAGGATGCCCTGCGTGCCGATGTAGATCCACGAACCGGCGGTCATCTGGCCGTACATCGTGAGGCCCAGTGCCTCCAGGCGCCGGAACTCCTCCCAGTTCGCCCAGTCGCCCACGAGGTTGGAGTTGGCGATCAGGACGCGCGGGGCCCACTCGTGGGTCTGCATGACGCCGACCGGGCGGCCGGACTGGACGAGCATCGTCTCGTCCTGCTTGAGGGTCTTCAGGGTGCGCACCATCGCGTCGAAGGAGCGCCAGTCGCGGGCCGCCTTGCCGGTGCCGCCGTAGACGACGAGCTTGTCGGGGTGCTCGGCGACCTCGGGGTCGAGGTTGTTCTGGAGCATGCGCAGGGCGGCTTCCTGCTGCCATCCCAGGGCGCTCAGATCCGTACCGCGCGGTGCCCGTACGGGGCGGGGTCCTGACATGGCGATGCCTCCTCGCGTGAAGCTCTGTCGTCGAGCCGGTGCTGCTCTGCTGTGACCTTGTTATTCACATCCTGCGATGTTGAATAGAGCTAGTCAATACGTCGACGGGGCAGCAGGACCACGTGACGAATGATTGGCTGGAACACATGAGCGATCAGGGCACGGAGACCGCACACGCGACCGAAGCGGACAGAGAGGACCCGGCGGACCGCGCCGTCCGGCGGGACCAGGCCGTCCACGCCGCCGTCGAGCAGGGCCTCGTGGACCCCGCGTCCCCGATCATCGGGCTCCTGGACGTCACCGGCATCCGCAGGTCCGCCGCATCGCTGCGCGCCGCCTTCGAAGCGGTCACGCCGTCCGGCACCCCGGTCCTGCACGCCTTCGCGGTGAAGGCCTCGCCCCTGGTCCCGGTCCTGCGGCTGCTCCGCGACGCCGGTATCGGCGCCGAGGTGGCGAGCCCCGGCGAGCTGGCCCTGGCCCGGGCCGCCGGTGTGCCGCCCGGGCACACGGTCCTCGACTCGCCGGCGAAGACCCCGGCCGAGCTGCGCGAGGCCCTCGCCCTGGGCATCGCGGTGAACGCGGACAATCCGCAGGAGCTCGCCCGCATCGACGCCATGACCCGCTCGGCGCCGACCCGCTCCCCCGTCGGCCTGCGGGTGAACCCGCAGATCGGCGGCGGCTCCATCGGCGCGCTCTCCACCGCGACGGCGACCTCCAAGTTCGGCGTCGCACTGCTCGACGACGGCGCCCGCGAGTGGGTCGTCCAGGCCTACCTGGACCGCCCGTGGCTGACCCGCCTGCACGCCCACTCCGGGTCGCAGGGCATGCCGCTCGAAATGATGGTGCGGGGCGTGGCGGCCACGTACGACCTGGCCGAGGAGATCAACGCGCGGGTCGGGCGGCAGCAGATCGACACCATCGACATCGGCGGCGGACTGCCCGTCAACTTCGGCTCGGACGAGGTGAATCCGACGCACGCGCAGTACGCGCGCCGCCTGAAGTCGCGCGTGCCGGGGCTGCTGGACGGGCGGTACGGCCTGGTCACCGAGTTCGGCCGCTCGCTGCTGGCCAAGCACGGCACGATCCTGGCCCGCGTCGAGTACGCCAAGACGGCGGGCACCCGGCCCATCGCGGTCACGCACGCGGGCGTCCAGGTGGCGGCGCGCACGGTGTACGTGCCCGCGTCCTGGCCGCTGCGGATCGCCGCGTTCGACGCCAAGGGCCGTCCCAAGAGCGGGCCGAACGTCGGCCAGGACATCGCGGGCCCGGCCTGTTTCGCGGGCGACCTGCTCGCCGAGAACCGTCCGCTTCCGCTGCTCGAACAGGGTGATTACGCGGCGGTGCTCGACACGGGCGCGTACTACTTCGCGCACCACTACTCGTACAACAGCCTGGCAAGGCCGGGGATCTACGGCTTCTCGGCGGGCGAGGCCGGTGCGGTCGCCTTCGCCACTGTGCGGGAGCCGCAGACCCTGGAGGAGATCGTCGCCGAGTCGGGAGGCGCGCAGCGGGACGCGCTGCGCGACCTCTGAGGGCTCTGAGGGCTCTGAGGGCTCTGAGGGCTCTGCGGAACCCCCGAAGGCCCTCCGGGGCGCCCCCGAAGTTCCTCTGACGTTCCTCAACTCCCGCATGCCACGGGTGTTCCGGGGCAGACCCTCCCTCCAGGCACACCCTCGGGGGAGATGATCCTGTGACGACGTCCAAAGCCACCACCGACGCTCGACAGCCCGAAGAAGAACCCGCGCTGAACCGCGCGATCGGCCCCAAACTCCTGATCCTCTTCGTGATCGGCGACATCCTCGGGACCGGCATCTACGCCACCACCGGCAAGGTCGCGGGGAAGGTCGGCGGCGCGCTGTGGCTGCCGTTCGCGATCGGCTTCGTCGTCGCGCTCCTGACGGCGGCTTCGTACGTCGAGCTCGTCGGCAAGTATCCGAAGGCGGCGGGCGCCGCCCTCTACACGCAGAAGGCCTTCAAGGTCCCGTTCTTCACCTTCATCATCGCCTTCATGGTGATGTGCTCGGGCCTGTCGTCGGCGAGCGCCGCGGCCCGCGCGTTCAGCGGCGACTACCTCTCAGAGCTGACGAACGACGCGCTGCCGCCGACGCTGGTCGCGATCCTCTTCATCCTCGCGCTCGCGGCGCTGAACCTGCGGGGCGTCTCGGAGTCGGTGAAGACGAACGTGGTCCTCACCCTCGTCGAGCTGTCGGGCCTGGCCATCATCCTGGCGATCGGGGCGTACGCGGTCCTGAGCGGGGACGGTGAAGCGTCCCGCCTGACGGAGTTCGAGGCGGGCGACGGCACGTCCTATGCCCTGATGACGGGCGTCCTCGGCGCGACCGCGCTCGGCTTCTTCGCGTTCGTCGGCTTCGAGGACTCGGTGAACATGGCCGAGGAGACGAAGGATCCGACGCGTACGTTCCCGCGGGCGATCTTCATCGGTGTCGCGGTGACGGGCACGATCTATGTCCTGGTGGCGCTCGTGTCGTCGCTGCTCGTCGACTACAAGGTGCTCGAAGGATCGAGCGGCCCGCTCCTGGAGGTCGTGAAGGCGGGCGGGATCGACTTCCCGCACAAACTCTTCGCCCTGATCGCCCTGTTCGCGGTCACCAACTCGGCGCTGATCAACATCATGATGGCCTCCCGGCTCTGCTACGGCATGGCCAACGAACGCATCCTGCCGCGCGCGATGGGCCGGGTCCTGTCCCGCCGCCGCACACCGGTGGTCGGCATCGTCTTCGTCTCGCTGCTCGCGATCGGCCTGGTGTCGACGGGCGAGATCGAGGGGCTCGGAGACACCACCGCGTTCCTGCTCCTGTGCGTGTTCGGGGTGGTCAACGTGGCGGTCCTCGTGCTGCGTCGCGACCCCGTGGAGCACAAGCACTTCCGGGCGCCCACGATCCTCCCGGTGCTCGGCGCCATCACCGCCCTCGTCCTCGCGAGCCCCCTCGCGGACCGCCCGGCGGAGGTCTACATCCGGGCCGGGGTACTGCTCGCCGTCGGCATCGGCCTCTGGGCCGTGAACAAGGTGGTCCTGAAGGCTCGCGGCGAGGAGTGACGCGGCGGGCGACCCGGCCGGGCTGACGCGGGGACGAAGCGATCGTTAGGTCGCTACTTTCGGTCAGGCTCGGGCCTCACCCGGCCCCGCCTCGCACCGATCCCGTCGAGGTCGGGCATGTTCCCCTGGAAAGTGCCGATTTCCCTGGAAACTCCACGCCTTCCGCCTACCTTCCTCACACCGGGCAGCGCACAGCTCCCGGTCGGGTGGTAGGGGCCACCCGGTTCAACCCTGGGGAAGGGGAGCCGCGTGCCCGGAATCGACGAGTGTCTGCTCGAAGCCATGACACTGCCCGGTGCGCGCGGAGCAGCGATCGTCGACTGGACCAGCGGGCTCGCCCTCGGTTCGGTCGGCGATCCCCCGGGCGGCGACCACGAGGCGACGGCCGCGGAGACTGCCGAGGTGGCGCGGTCCGCGGCCGAGTACCAGGCGTTCGCGCCCAAGGACGACCCGCTGGACCCCGCGCGCGGCGGCACGGACCGCAAAGAACTTCCCGTAGAGGACCTCATGGTCACCACGCGGACCGGATTCCATCTGATCCGCTTCGTCGAGACGACCTTCGACAGCAGCGTCTTCCTCTACCTCTGGCTGGACCGGCACACCGGCAATCTCGCGATGGCACGCCTGCGGCTGCGGGATCTCTCCGAGCGCCTGGTCCTGGTGTGAACACCATGCGCATCACCGCATCCGCCATCTCACCCATGCTGATGCGCCTGGCCGCCGAACAGGCGACCGGCGCCCTCCTGCGCGACCAGGGCACCCTGTACCTCGTCGACGGCAGCATCGTGCACGCGGAGAGCCCCGCGGCACCGGGCATAGACGTCCTGCTCACCGCCGGCGGCGCGCTGCCCGCGCAGGGCTGGCAGGAGGCCCTCTCCTTCGCCGGAACCCGGCACGAGGTGGGCCGCCACCTGGTCGACAGCGGCCGAATAACCGCGGGCGAGCTGGAGATGTGCCACATCGGGGCGCTGTTCGACGCCGCGTTCTTCGTCCTCGGCCCGGCGAGCGGGCCCACCCGGTTCCGTTACGGCGTCGCGCACTGGCTCGGCCGGGTGCGCCCGGTGGCGGCCGAGACCGTGGAGCGTGAGACCCGGCGGCGCCGCGCCCTCCTGGACAGCGTCTGGCCCTGCCCGGAGCTCGACACGTCCCCCGTCGTGCCGCGCCCGCCCGCGCCCGGCCACAAACTCACCGGCCGCCAGGACGCGCTGCTGCGCCTGGCCGACGGTGTCCGCACGCCGACGGCCATCGCCTGGGCCCTCGGCCGCCCCACGTTCCACACCCTGATCGAGGTCAGGCGGCTCGCCGCGGCCGGACTCGTGGAACCCCCGCGGACGGAGGACCCGGCCCTGCCGGTGCTCCCCGTCCCGTTCGCCGAGGACCAGCCCGAGCCGGACATCGCCCTGCTGCGCCGGGTCCGTGACGCACTGGAGGCGAGCCTGTGAATCTCCGTACGCGTCAGCGGAATCGGCCGCGATGCCCATGAAGTTCTTCGCGCCCTGGAGGCGCGCCGGGAGGAGAGAGCTGATGGCTGCCGAAGCCGACGTACTCGTGGAACTGAAACGGCTGCGGACCAGGATTCCTCAGCTCAGGGGCGCCCTGACGGCCAGCGTCGACGGGCTTCTGCTCGCGCAGGACGCCACCGACGTCGAGGGTGAGGGCGTCTGTGCCCTCACGGCGGCGGCGCTCGGCGTCGCCCTGCGCCTGTCGGACGCCACGCATCAGGGCGGCTTCCGCGAACTGCTCATCCGCGGCGAGGACGGCTACGTGGCGACGTACACCGCCGGTTCCTCCGCCGTGCTCACCCTGCTCGCCGAGCCCCGCGTCAACGTGGGCCGGCTCCATCTGGAGGGCCGCCGTTCCAGCGCGGTCATCGGAGAGCTGGTCGACGCCGCCGTCGAACGAGCGGAGGAAATCTGAACCATGTCCCCCACCACACCCCCATCGTCCTCGTCACCGCGGACACCACGGACAACCAGCAGACGGAAAGGAAGTGCGAAATCCATGGCCAACACAGAGACATCGCTCAAGGAAGTCACCACCTCGATCGAAGGAGTCATCGGGGCCGCCCTCGTCGACTACACGAGCGGCATGGCCCTGGGCACCATCGGCGGCGGAAAGGACCTGGATCTGTCCGTCGCCGCGGCCGGCAACACCGACGTGGTGCGCGCCAAGCTGCGCACGATGGAGATGCTCAACCTCAAGGACGACATCGAGGACATCCTGATCTCGCTCAGCAGCCAGTACCACCTGATCCGGCTGATCAAGGGGCGCAACAACAACGGGCTCTTCCTCTACGTGGCCCTCGACAAGGACCGGGCCAATCTGGCCATGGCCCGGCACCAGCTCAAACGGATCGAGGCAAATCTCGACGTCTGAGCACACGGAGCGGGGCGGGGCCGGGCGCGGGGGGCCGGCCCGCCCGCGGCCGGCGCCCGCATGGCCACCCCGCCACGACACCACCAAACGGGCCCCCCCCCCCCCCCCCCCGGGCGACAACACCCGCCGCGGCCGGGCGGCCGCGAAAGCCACGC
>NZ_JBNNJZ010000020.1:0-27457 GCF_050270335.1 Streptomyces sp. NPDC059900 | reverse complement strand
CTTGTAAAATCTCTCCGTCTGATAACAGGGTGGGGGGGGGGCCGGTCCTCGGGGACCGGCCCGCCCTGCGTCCGCCGACCTCTGCTCCACCGCTCGACTACTCCACGAAGAGACCCCGCGCCGCCGCCCCCGCGTCGAACTCCTCCAGCCGCGCCTGCGCGTCCGGAAGTCCGTCGCACATGGCCTCCAGGAGCACCCGCCCGAGCAGCATCGGCGCACACGCGGTGTCGAAGGCGAGCCCGGTGCCGACCGCCGCCGGAAGGAGGAGGTCGGAGTGCGCCGCCACGGGGGCGAACGCCGAGTCGGCCACCGTGACCACGGAGAGCCCCGCCGCCTGCGCGTAGGCCAGCGCGTCCACCACCTCCCGCGGATGCCGCGGCAACGCGAAGCACAGCAGCGCCGAGGCCCCCGCCCGCACCGCCCCGTCGATCCGGTCGGCCAGCATCGTGCCGCCCTCGTCGAGGAGCCGTACGTCGGGATGGACCTTGGCCGCGAAGTACGAGAACCCGTACGCCTGGGACGCGGCGGCCCGCAGCCCGAGGACGGGAAGCGGGCGTGAGGAGGCAAGAAGCCGCCCCGCGCGCTCCACCGGCGCCGGGTCGGCAAGCACCTCCGCCAGATGCCGGAGGTTGGCGATCTCCGCCTCCACCGCCTGCTGGTACTCGTTGAGGGACGCCTCCCCGGCCGCCTCGGCGGGCGCGAGCTCCCGCAGGTGTTTGCGCAGCGCCGGATACCCGTCGAAGCCGAGCGCCACGGCGAACCGCGTCACCGAGGGCTGGCTCACCCCGGCGAGCTCCGCCAGTTCGACGCTGGAAAGGAAGGGGACGTCCGCCGCCCGCCGCACCATGCAGTGCGCGATGCGCCGCTGCGTGGGCGTCAGCCGGTGCCCTTCGAAGAGCACTTGCAGCCGCGCCGCAGGACTGTCACTCATGCCGTTCCCCTCACAACACCCTGGCCCTCGTGGGGCGTTCCGTTCCCGGACCCGAGGTCAAGACACAGCTCCGTGAACCGGTCGAGCAGCCCGGCCGCCACTGTCACATCATCCGTCAACGGCCGGTCGGCCAGCTCCGGGTCGAGCACCGAGTCCGCCAGATCGAAGGCCCGCCCGACGGGCAGATCCGGGTCAAGACGCATGTCCCGCTGGCGCAACGCCCTTATCGCGGCGACCAGTTCACAGCCGACGACCAGGCGGTACGCGTCGCACGCCCGCAGTGTCTGCCGCGCCGCGAGGGAGGCGAAGCTGGCCTGCTCCTCGACGCCTCGGGAGAGCACCGCGTGGCCGAGCGAGGCCGGCGCGGAGAAGGCCCGCAGGTCGCCGAGCGCCGCCCCGGCCGCGTACTCCAGGATCATCACGCCCGACGACGCCGCCTCGCCGTCCGCGAGGAAGGGGCGCAGGCGCGTGAAGCCCGGTTCGTTCAGGGTCGAGAGGCGGGAGGTCGACAGGCGCGCCGCCTGGGTCACCGCGAGCCTGAAGTGGTCCAGGGAGAGGGCGAGCTGGGCGAGGTAGAAGCCGCCGTGGTGGTAGGCGGCCATGTCGTCCGCCGAGATCAGCGGGTTCTCGGCCGCCGCGTTGATCTCGACCGTCAGGACGTCCTCCAGGGCGTCCGCCGCGTCGTGCGCGGGCCCGTGGATCTGCGGCACGCAGCGCAGGCCGTACGGGTCCTGGATGCGGCCGAGGGGCGGTGTGGGGCGGTCGGGCGCGCCGAGGATCTGCCGCATGCGTTCGGCGACCGCGTACGAACCCGCGTGGCGCCGCGCCTCGTGCACGGGCAGCGCGTACGCCTCGTACGAGCCGTCGACCGCCATCAGGGTCAGCGCCGCCACCAGCTGGGTGGCCGCGACGAGGCCGCGCAGTTCGTGCAGGGCGAGCGCGGACTGGCCCAGGGTGAGGGCGTTGCTGCTGATCAGGGCGAGGGCGTCGTTGTTGTCGAGGGGCTGCGGCTCGGGGGCCTGCCCGGCGCCCTGCCAGGGGTGCTCGCCCGCGAGGGCGAGGCCCATCTGCGAGAGCGCGGCGATGTCGCCGGTGCCGACCGAGCCGAATTCGTTGACCTTCGGATACGCGCCCGTCGTCAGGGCGTCGCAGAGCGCGGTGACGACGGTGGGGCGCAGGCCCGCGCCGCCCGCGAGGAGCTGGTTGGCGCGGACCGCGAGCATCGCGCGCACCTGCTCGGCGGGGAGCTCGTCGCCGATCGCTCCGGCGTGGCTGCGCAGCAGGCGCAGTCCGTGGTCGGCGGCCGCCTCGGTCGGCACGGACTCGTTCCGGTTGGCGCCGACGCCGGTGGAGCGGCCGTAGACGCGGCCCCAGGAGGCGATCTCACGGGCGGCGTTCCAGGAGGTCTCCACGCGCTTCATGCCGTCCGTGCCGGGAACGGGCCTGGCGGTGGATTCGGCCATACGTACGACATCTGCGACCATCAGTCCGCGTCCGTCCAGGACGACGACCGAGCCACTGCCGCCGGTCGCCCTGTCCGCGATATGAGACGACATCACTCGAATTTCCTCCTCAAACGGACGCTTCGTCTTGCCCTGCGGCTACTTGTAACCCGCGATTTACGCCTGGGCGCCGACTAACTATTGACAATCTATTCAGTCACCAAGAACTCTGCATGACGATATACAGCCGGGCAAGGGACTCCTCATGATCCAATTCGATACGGTCCACAAGCGCTTCCCGAACGGCACAACCGCGGTCCACGACCTGACCCTTGAGATGCCGGAAGGAGGCGTGACCGTCCTCGTCGGATCTTCCGGTTGCGGCAAGACGACGACGCTCCGCATGATCAACCGGATGGTCGATCCGACCTCCGGGACGATCAGGGTGGGCGGCAAGGACGTCCTGGCGCAGGACGCCGCCGAACTGCGCCGCTCCATCGGTTACGTGATCCAGCAGTCCGGGCTCTTCCCGCACCGCACGGTCCTGGACAACATCGCGACCGTGCCGCTGCTGCTCGGCTGGGGCCGCAGGAAGGCGCGGGCACGGGCGGCGGAGCTCCTGGAGACGGTCGGCCTCGCCGCCGACGCCGGCAAGCGCTACCCGCACCAGCTCTCGGGCGGCCAGCAGCAGCGGGTCGGCGTGGCGCGTGCGCTCGCCGCGGACCCGCCGGTGCTTTTGATGGACGAGCCCTTCGGTGCGGTCGACCCCGTGGTCCGCACCCAGCTCCAGGACGAACTCCTGCGCCTCCAGCGGGAATTGAACAAGACCATTGTCTTCGTCACGCACGACATCGACGAGGCGGTACGGCTCGGGGACCGCATAGCCGTCTTCCGCACCGGCGGCCACCTCGTCCAGTGCGCGAGCCCCGCGGAGCTCCTGGCCCGCCCGGCGGACGACTTCGTCGCGGACTTCCTGGGCGCCGAGCGCGGCCTGAAGCTGCTCTCCCTGACGACACTGGCCGAGGTCCCCGAAGCCCCGGCCCCGGAGGGCGGCGCCTGGACGCTGCGTCTGGACTCCGCGGGCGCGCCGGTGGCCTGGCGGCACAAGGACGGCGACGCGGCGGACGTGCCCGTACGACCGCTGCGCGACACGGACTCGCTCCTGTCGGCCCTCAACGAGTCCATAGCCGCCCCCGGCGGCCTGGTCGCCCGCGTCGACGCCGAGGGCATCCTGACCGGCGTCACGTCCCGCGACGACATCCACGAGCACGCGGGGCAGGTACACACCGACGCGAGCGCCGCTGAGCCGAGCCCCGTGAACGCGGGCGCCGCGGACACGAGCAAGGCCGACGCATGACCGTCGACTGGTCGTGGATATCCGACCACACAGACGACCTCACCACCCTCACCCTCTCCCACCTCCAGGCCGCCCTCACCGCCGTACTCCTCGGCCTGCTCATCTCGCTCCCTCTGGCCGTCGTCGCGCACCGCGTCCGCCCCCTGCGCGGACTGCTCCTCGGTCTTTCGAACGTCCTGTTCACCATCCCGTCCATCGCGATCTTCGTGCTGCTCCTGCCGGTCAGCGGACTCACCCGCACCACCACCGTCATCGGCCTGACGATCTACACGCTCGTCGTGCTCCTGCGGAACACCGTCGAGGGCCTGGACTCCGTCCCGGCGAAGACGAAGGAAGCCGCGATGGCCATGGGCACCCGGCCCCTGCGCACCCTCCTCACCGTCGAACTCCCCCTCGCGCTCCCCGTGATCATGGCGGGCGTACGGATCGCGACGGTCATGGCGATCTCCCTGGTGTCCGTGGCGACGTACATCGGCGACGGCGGTCTCGGCCAGCTCTTCACGGACGGGTTCCAGCGCAACTTCCCCACCCCCGTCATCGTCGGCGTCGTCCTGACCCTGCTGCTCGCGCTCGTCGCGGACGCGCTGCTCGTCACCCTCCAGTACGTCCTGACGCCCTGGACCCGCCGCAAGAGGAGCGCGTGACATGTACGAACTCTTCAAGAACCTCGGCGCCTGGCTGGTCAGCGGCGAGCAGTGGGCCGGGTCCGACGGCATCGGGCACCGCCTCCTGGAGCACCTCCAGTACTCGCTGCTCGCGACCCTCATCGCCGCCGCGATCGCCCTGCCGCTCGGCCTGCTCATCGGGCACACCGGGCGCGGCGCCTTCGTCGCCATCAACCTCTCCAGCTTCGGGCGCGCGCTGCCCACGGTCGGGCTCGTCGTCCTGGTCTTCCTGGCCAGCGGCCTGTCCATGTGGCCCGTCTACATCGCGCTCGTCGCCCTCGCCGTGCCGTCCATCGTGACCAACACCTACGCCGGGATGACCGCCGTCGACCCCGAGGTGCGGGACGCGGCGCGCGGCCAGGGGATGCGCTGGCACCAGGTCCTCTTCCAGGTCGAACTGCCCCTGGCCATGCCCCTGATCATGACCGGCCTCCGGCTCGCGCTCATCCAGGTCGTCGCCACCGCCACCATCGCCGCGTACGTCTCCTTCGGCGGGCTCGGCCGGTACGTCTTCGACGGGCTCGCCCAGCGCGACCTCGTGCAGGTGCTCGGCGGTGCCGTCCTCGTGGCGGTCGTCGCCGTCGTCCTCGACCTCGCGCTCTCCGCACTCCAGCGCGCCCTCTTCCGTCACCGCCCCGCCAAGTCGGCCTAGGAGCAAGCAAGATGGCTTCCATCAACCGCAGGACCGCACTCGGCGGGCTCTTCGCCGCCGCATCCGTCCCCGCGCTCGCCGCATGCAGCGGCGGCATCACGTCCCTCAACGGCGAGGGCTCGGGCGGCGGGGGCGGTGGTTCCAGCAAGAACGGCGTCACCATAGGCACCGCCAACTTCACCGAGAACCAGGTGCTCGGCTACCTCTACGCCGCCGCCCTCGAAGCGGAGGGCGTGACGACCACCGTCCGCCCCAACCTCGGCACCCGCGAGATCTTGATCCCCGCCCTCAAGGGCGGCGACATCGACCTCCTGCCCGAGTACCAGGGCGCCCTCCTGCACTACCTCGACGCCAAGTCGAAGGTCACCGAGGAGGGCGAGATGCAGAACGCCCTCGCCATGGTCCTGCCGCGCGGCCTGCAGATCCTCCCGTACGGAAAGGCCGAGGACTCCGACGCCTTCGCCGTCACCCGGGAGACCGCCGACAAGTACGGCCTCAAGACCCTGGCGGACCTGGCCAAGCACAACGGCAAGCTCGTCATCGGCGCCGCACCCGAGGTCAAGAAGCGCACGGTGGGCTCGGTGGGCCTCAAGGACGTCTACGGCGTGGAGTTCAAGGAGTTCAAGTCCCTCGACTCCTCGGGGCCGCTGGTCAAGGGCGCCCTGAAGAAGGGCGACGTCGACGTGGCGAACCTCTTCACCACCGACACCGACATCGCCGCCGAGAAGTGGGTCGTGCTCACCGACCCCAAGAACTTGATCCCCGGCCAGCACATCGTCCCGCTCATCGCCGACCGCAAGGCCGACTCGACGGTGCGCAAGGCGCTCGCGCGCCTGGGCAACGCCCTGACGACCAAGGACCTCACCGAGCTCAACCGCCTGGTGGACAAGGACAAGAAGGATCCCGAGGACGTCGCGGACGACTGGGCGGCGCAGCACGGGATCAGCAAGAAGTAGCACCGGCACGAGGCAGCACCGGCACGAGGTAGTTCGACCGGCAAGCAGCAGGGAGTTCTCCGGATCATGGCAGCTGAAGACCTGGTGGAGCGGCGCTCCATCGACGTCGTCCCCGACGACGAACGGCACGGCACGGCGTTCAGCCAGTTCACCCTCTGGCTCGGCGCCAACCTCCAGATCACCGCGGTCGTCACCGGCGCGCTCGCCGTCGTCTTCGGCGGCGACGTGGTCTGGTCGGTGATCGGCCTGCTGCTCGGCAATCTGCTGGGCGGGGCGGTGATGGCCCTGCACTCGGCGCAGGGCCCGAAGCTCGGCCTGCCGCAGATGATCCAGTCCCGCGCCCAGTTCGGGGTGCGCGGCGCGGTCGTGCCGCTGCTGCTCGTCATCCTGATGTACGTCGGGTTCTTCGCCAGCGGCAGCGTCCTCGCCGGACAGGCCACGGCGCGGCTCACGCACACGAACGACACCACCGGCATCATCGTCTTCGCGGTGATCACGGCGGTGGTGGCGGCGGTCGGCTACCGCGTGATCCACGTCCTGGGCCGGGTGGCGAGCGTGATCTGCGCGCTCGCCTTCATCTACCTGGGCATCCGGCTCCTGGACCGCGTGGACCTCTCGGCGCTCCTGGACGACGCGCACTTCGACCTGCCGATGTTCCTGCTCGCCGTCTCCCTCTCGGCCTCCTGGCAGCTCGCCTTCGGTCCGTACGTCGCGGACTACTCGCGCTATCTGCCGCGTACGACATCGGGGCGTGCCACGTTCTGGTGGACCCTGTCCGGCTCCGCGCTCGGCTCGCAGTGGTCGATGACGTTCGGCGTGCTCGTGGCGGCGAGCGCGGGCGGTGCGTTCCTCGACAACCAGGTCGGGTACGTGGTCGGCCTGGGCGGTACGGGCCTGATCGCGTCGTTCCTGTACTTCGTGATCGCGCTCGGCAAGCTGACGATCAACGTGCTCAACACCTACGGCGGCTTCATGTCGATGGTGACGAGCATCAGCGGATTCCGGGGCCAGAAGACGCTGTCGCCGCGCGGCAGGTCCGCGTACATCGCCCTGATCATGGTGGCGGGCACGGTGGTGGCGCTGCTCGGCAAGGACAGCTTCCTGACGTCGTTCAAGGACTTCCTGCTCTTCCTCCTGACGTTCTTCACGCCGTGGTCGGCGATCAACCTGGTAGCCCGTCAAACTACGTTGTTCTCATGGCAGTTCAGAGGAGCCGGAAGCCCCGGCGTGCAGGTGGCTACGTAAGGATCTCTGACGACCCGTTCGAGGAAGAGAAGGGCGTCACTCGACAGACGGAGGACGTACAAGCCCTGGCAACTCAGCTTGGGTGGACGGTCAGCAAGATCTATCCGGAGAACGACACCAGCGCCTATCGGAAGAAGCGCATACGGCTCCCGAACGGCCGGAGTGTGTGGCGTGTGATCCGCCCAGAGTTCCGCCAGATGCTCAAGGACTACGAAGACGGCTTGATCGACGGGATCATCGTCTACGACCTAGATCGACTGGCTCGCCAACCTCGCGATCTTGAGGACTTGATCGACTTAGTCGATCACTTCAAACGGCCCGTTTCCGGAGTAACGGGCTCGCTGGATCTCATGACCGAGAACGGCAAAGCCATGGCCCGGGTGTTGGTCGCGATGGCCAACAAGAGCAGCGCCGACACCGGACGACGAGTCGCACGCGAGCGGCTGCAACGGGCCCACGACGGACGAGGGTTACCGCCCAACCGCCCCTTCGGATGGCAAGAGGACCGCGTCACGCTGGAGCCCCAAGAAGCGGCAGCCCTGCGAGCCGCGATCCTCGCATTCATCAACGGCGAATCATGGTCAAGCGCCGCACGGATCATCATTGATTCGGGTATCGCACCTGCCGGAAACAAGCGCTGGCATCTCAAGTCGATCAAGCGCATGATGACCGCCCCGAGGGTCGCCGGTATCGCTTCCTACAGTGGAGATCTCCACCCTTCCACCGCACCTGACGATGATGCGAACGACGAAACGGAGAACGCCCCCGGGGACACCGAAAGCAGTGAAGGTCCGCCCCCAACACCAAAGGCTCTAGCACTGCGGGACGCCGAAGGTTCCTACATTCAGGGGAAATGGGAAGCCGTCGTCACCGTCGAGGAGTGGGAATCCCTTATTGCCGAGATGGAGCGCCGCCACGAAGGCTTGGAGTTCACCAGCCAAGGCACACGCAAATACCTCCTATCCGGACTACTGCGGTGCGCACGCCCACGGACGGACGGAACTATCTGCAATCATCGGATGGTCGGAATCTCCTTGAAGGCGTCAAAGAGGAACAAGGCACGAACCGTCTACAAGTGCTCCAGTCCCGCAAACGGCGGATGCGGGAACTCTCAGCGAGACATGGTCAAGTTGGACCAGCTGATAGAGGACCTGCTGTTCTTGCACCTGGAGGAGGACCAGCCGCCGGAGAGCCAGCGGCTACCCGAGCCCCAGCAGGAGAGCGCCGACGCAGCCAAGCTCAGGGACGTACAGAACCGGCTGTCGATGATGCGCACCGGTATGCGGGAAGGAACCACCAGCCCAGAATCCTTCTTTGCCGTCGTCCCCGGGCTTGAGGCGCAGGAGAAGAAACTACTTGCCAGCGTGAGCAAGGCTCGCCGCGCCCAGGCCGATCGTGAACAACGGTCGAAGGCTCCAGATCAGGTACGGGCAGAATGGGAAGACGCCACAATTCCGGGGAAGCGCGCACTACTCGGCCAGTACCTGCAAGCCATCATCGTCTACCCATCACAGACACGAGGACGCGCCGCTTTCGATCACGCCACAATCGTGCCCGTGTGGAAGCAAAATACAAGGTAGCTCCAAAAACTGAACGTGAGCCCCGATGACCTTTTCTGGTCATCGGGGCTCACTCCTATTCAGAACCTTCTCTACCCCGGCTCCGCAATATGGCTTGGGTCTTTCGCCACTGTTCGGGTGTGATCTTCGGGGCTCGGCTCACATGCAGAGCCAACCATTGCTCACGAGTCAGACGCGGGGCACGAGACGGACGACGGGCAGGATGCGCAGCCACGGGAATTCCCCTCTTCCGGACAGACGATCAGGAAGGCGTCTCATCTGGGGCCGGACCCGGCGCGCCAAGCCGGGGCAGCGAACGTCTCGTCTGAGTCGGAGTCTGAAGAGAGAGGAAGAGTCTCAGAGGTAGAAGATCGTGTTGGGGGTGGACCCAGCAGATCTCCACCCACTATCCCGACCAACGCCCGATCGCGTCCACCGAGTTCCCGGGCGCGGCACGAGCCCATGGGAGGCCTGCCCCCAGGGCCTCATGCAGACCGAGCGGCACCAGGCCACAACTAGGCACCCCCGTCAGCGTCCACGCGGGCCCTTGAAGCGAACAGAGGAAGATCGAGTCTGCCGCCAAGCCGAATCGGCGTAACTTTCCTTTACTTGCTCAAGGGCGCGCCTGCGGCGCGCCGGGCGGCTTCGGCCGCACCGGCCGGGCGTGCGGCCTTCGGCCGGTCCCGTCCGGACGGCCACCGCCCGGCGACCGCAGGCAACCCCGAGCGTGCGGAGATCACGCCGACCGGATCGGCGTAACTCTTCTTCTCTGTTCTTTAAGGGCCCGCAGGGAAGCTGACCGGTACACCAGATGTGGCGGGGGCCGACGGCCTACGAGGCTTTAGGCAGCCGCCATGGGGCGAGCCTCGCAGAACAGGGGGCCGATCGGGCCATTGCGGGCAGGCTCCAAGAGACTGCCCGATTCGCTGGTGAGCGTAAGGCCCCCTGTTCACTCGCCCCATGGCAGCTCCCGCCCAAAGCCTCTACGGCCGGCGGCGAGGCCACCGCACACCACTACCCGGCTGAAGTCCCCACTCATACGAGATGCCCGGGCAGGCGTCCCCAACCGGGCATCTCGCTGTGCTCTGGCAACCCACAACGCGCGTGAGGGCCGCCTAACGGGTCCGCCGAGCGGGGTCCAGGGTCGACTAGGTGCACGGCTAATACGGCCAGCCCACGGACTCGTTGGTCAGAAAGTATGGGCCGTCTCGACGTGCCACAACATCCGCTGAACGCATCAAACAGCCGCTCAACGCAGCGGCCGGTTTCACACGCGCACCGCACGGCCCCGGCCCTTCCACAGGGGAGGAAGAACCGGGGCCACAGCGGCAGACCGGGGGAACCAGCGCCTGCCGCTCTCCCCACTCCACACCGGGGGAGTCCAACGGACGGGACTGACGGAGTGAGGCCACGCCAGCCCCGCCCTGCTCTAGGTCGAGGTACGCCCCTCCACCGCCGCCGGATCGGTGATCTCGGCACTGAAGAACTGAAACGCCGACAGCTCGAAGCCACGATGCCCCGTCAGACCCGCGTGCCTGAGACACCACAACTGCGCCGCATCCGGATCAGCCGAATCCACCGAGTGATCACTACAGCCGAGGCACTTGCCGACATGCCGCACGACCGAGCCGGGCATGGCCGCCAGCGTCCATTCGAGCGGCACGAACCGGCCCCGCGGAGCACTGCCCCCGCTCATCCGGACGCCCCCGGGGAAGGCTGCGGCTCTTCATCGCCGTCGTCTACGCCGGGGTGATCGAATGCGGCCAGGCGATCACCCCGGCTCTCTGCGATCCGCTGGACCTCCCGCAGCGATTCGGTCAGCCGCGCGGCCACGAAGCGCAGTTCCTCGGGCGTGGCGTTGGAGTCGGCGATCACGGGCGCCGCGTGTCCGAGGAGATCACCGGCCATGCCCAGCTGCACGCTTTCCATGTTGTCCGCCAGCCGCGACACGAAGCCCGTACCCGGGCCCACCAGGACGCAGGGCTTTCCCTCCAGCGTCGACCACGGCAGCACCCGCGCTTGAATCGTCACGCCGACACCTCCACCCCATGGATCAGGCGCGGACCGATATCCACACCATGCACGGCCAGCCACAGCTCACGCCGCCGCGCCCTCTGCCGCCGCTCCTCCTGCCGCCGCTCGAAGGCGACCAGGTACGGGCGAACCAACCCGATGTCCTCACCCCGCAACACAGGCACACGCGGCAGCGGCCGGGTTGCGGCATCGACGCTCACAACAGGCAGGGACAGTTCAGGAGATCGATGGCGCCCCGCAGAGGGAAGCAAGAGCCGTAACAACGACTCGAAGAAGCGAGCGATACAGTCCGGCATGTCGACCTGCTTTCTCAGGTGGGCCATGCCCCCGGGCCGGTCGCACGGTCGCGGGGGTCCGACCGCTCAACTGTCGGGCGGCGCAATGCTCCTGGCTTCCCCAACGCGGGTATCCCCATCATGGGTAGGCTGACTGATCGGCCGATGCGACACAGTGTCACCAGCAGGCTTTACGGGGCTTCTCATGACGGCTTACGAACCACCGACCGCGTTACCGCGCGAACTCCTGGATCACGCAGGCATGAGAGCTGCGATCGCAGCCCACGATTTCGGCGAGGTCTTCCGCCTCGCACGCAGTGAGGCAGGCATCAGCTACTCAAAGATCGCAGCCGAATGCGACATCAAGCCGGAGCGCGTTGGAGCTTTGGCACGCGGCATCGGGAGCGTGACGACCTTCGAGAAGATCGCGCGGATCGCCGATGCTCTACGCATTCCCGGAGCCCATCTAGGCCTCTCTCCTCGCGAGTGGGAGACCGCACCCACGCAACGGCGTGTCCTGCCCCAACCTGCACATTCCACCGCCCCCCAGAGAGACGGAGACGAAGTGCGGCGCAGGAAGTTCATCAAGGCATCGACCGGCGCGGGACTGGCCATCGGCATACCCGATCTCACTCGCCCCGTCACCGGCCGACGAGTCGGAGGGGACTTCCCCCAACGGCTACGGGAACGCACAGCACGTCTGCGCCGCCTCGATGACGTCCTAGGCGGCGGAGACACTTACCGCGTCTATTTGGGCGAGTACCAGGCCACGAAGTCCGTACTGCGTGACTGCACCTACACGGAAGAGACCGGCCGATCCCTGCTCTCCGTACTCGCCGAGCAGGCACAGCAAGCAGGCTGGGCCGCATTCGACGGAGGCCGACACAACGACGCAACCAGCCTCTATAAGGACAGCCACACAGCCGCCGTCGATGCACAGGACACCGCCCTCGCCGGTAACGCCCTCGCTTTCCTCGCCTACCAAGCGGTGAACGGAGACCGGACAGCCGGAATACAGATCGCCGCCCGCTCATGCTCCACGGCCGGGCCCGACGCAGCTCCAGGCGTCCGTGCTCTCTTGCACGAACGCCTCGCTTGGTCATACGCCGTCGCCGGTCTTCCGACCGAGACTGAACGAGCCCTCAGCGATGCGGAGTCCGCCCTCGATGAGATCGAGGAAGCACCTCAACCTGACTGGGTGGCTTGGGTCGACCGAACCGAACTACAGATCATGAGCGGCCGATGCTGGACGGAGCTAAAGCGCCCCTTGCGCGCAGTCCCCACCCTGGAATCTGCGCTTGCGCAGTACGAAGACGCTCACGCACGGGACAAGAGCCTGTATCTGTCGTGGCTCGCCGACTCGTACATGACCGCAGGCGAGATCGAGCAGTCCGCCAGGACCGTTAGCCGCGCACTGGACCTATCGGCCGGAGTGGCATCCGTCCGTCCCCGGCAACGCCTCGCCCCGATCTTGAGGCGGCTCAGCGATCACCGTGCGCTGCCCGAGGTTTCCGACGTACTGGAGAAGGCGCAGACCTGACGCGCTACTCGGAGGAGGCCGGTCCTGTCGTCGTGGCCACCCACCGCAGGTAGGCATCCGACCCGGCCACGATCGCCACGGCCGAGACCTCTGGGTTCTTCCACGGGTGGTGCTCCAAGAGGTGTGCTTCCAACTCGGCGTACCGCTCAGCGTGCGTCTTCAGCAGAAGTTGCCACTCCTCCCCCGTGCCGAACTCTCCTGCATGCCAGAAGGCGGAGACCACCGGTCCAACGATCTGCGCCCCCGCAGCAAGTCGCCCGGTGACCACGGAGCGAGCCAGTTCCACCGCTTGATCGCGAGTCTCTGTTGCCGTCGACACCTGCATGAAATCAGCCATGGCGACGATCATATGGCCCCAGATTTCGCTGACTCAGTTTTGCAGGCATCTAGCAACCTGGTCGACTACTACCTGATCTCCAAGGAGCGCTACGACATCCCGGCGCTCTCGGACCCCGAGGGCCGCTACGGTGCCTGGCGCTGGGACGCCCTGACGGTCTACGGAGTGGGCCTGCTCGCCCAGCTGCCCTTCCTGGCCACGCACTTCTACACGGGCCCGCTGGTGGAGCCGCTCGGCGGGGCCGACATCTCGTGGATCGTGGGTCTGGTGGTCCCGGCGGCCCTGTACTGGCTGCTCGCCCGCCGCGACACCTCGCACATCCCCGCGCCGCGGGAGGAACCGGCGGCCGGGGCTGGTGCTGGGGCCCGCTGAGAAAGGGGGGATAGCCCCACTGTCAGGCGGTCACCGGCTGCGTACCTTAAAAGGCTATGGAAGCCCGAGACGCCGAACTCAAGAAGGAACTCGACGCCACTCTGCACGCCCGCAGAGAGCTGGGCGAAGAGTATGAGTCAGCGCTGGTCGACTCCTTCCTCGGGAAGGTCGAGCAGCGCCTGGACGGCACCATCGACCGTCGGATGCGCCGGCACATGGCCGAGCAGCAGATGGTCGTCGCCCGGGGCTCGCGCGCGCCCAACAACCCCGTGGACTCCTGGGGCGAGCGCTTCGGCTTCGGCATCATCTCGCTGATCCTGGCGGTGCCGCTGTCCGCGATCGGCGTGGTCAACGCCGACCTGCCCGGCCTCTTCGTCACCTGGGGGGGCATCGTCGGCGTGAACGCGGTGCATTCGCTGCGGGGCCTGAACTTCGGCCGCGGCAAGGACCGCGCCCGCAAGTCGGAGTGGGCCGACTGAGCCCACGGCTCCGGCTCCGGCTCGCTCCGGCCCCGGCAGTTTCCGCTCTGAGCCGGACCGGTGGCGCGGACCCCGCCCGGCGGCGGAGCGTGACGCCATGACCACTTCCGTCGCGCATCTCAGTGACCCGCACCTGACCACCGGTCCGCTGGCCGCCGAACCGGCGGCCGCCCTGCGCCGCGCGCTCACCCGCGTCCTCGCCCTGGAGCCCCGGCCCGCCTGCGTCGTGATCACCGGCGACCTGACGGAACACGGCCGCCCCGAGGAGTACGAGCAGCTCCGCGAACTCATCACGGGCTTCCCGCTGCCCCTGCACCTGACGACCGGCAACCACGACGACCCGGCGGCCCTGGCCAAGGCCTTCGGCGGCACCGGGCATCTCGGCGGCACACACGCCACGCGGTACACCGTCGAGTACGAGAACCTGACGCTGCTCGCCCTGGACTCGAAGGTCCCCGGCGCCGGGCACGGCCACCTCGGCGAGGAGCAGATCGCCTGGCTGGACGCCCGGCTGACGGCCCGCCCGGAGGTACCCGCCCTGGTCTGCCTGCACCATCCCCCGGCGGACATCGGCATCCCGTTCCTTGACGGCATGCGCCTGGCGGACGGTGCGGACCTGGCACGGGTGCTGGCCCGCCATCCGCAGGTGGTCCGGGTCCTCGCGGGCCACGTGCACCGCCCGGTCACCGGCGGCTACGCGGGCACCACCCTCTCGACCGCCCCGTCGACGTATCTCCAGAGCTCGTTGACGATGAGCGCGCAGGGGGCCATGGGCTACGTACCCGAACCGACCGCCTTCCAGCTCCACCTGCGAACGGCCACCGGCTGGGTCACGCACACGGTGCCGGTGAGCCATGCGGCGGGGCAGATCCAGGGGTACTGAGGGCCGAGCCCGTATACGAAGTTCGTGCGCGGGGACCGCCGCACCCCCGGTGAACCAGGGGGCGGGACGACGGCGGTCCCCGCGGGGGACGCCGGCCGGGTCAGGACCGGGCCTGCGTCCGGGCGTTCAGAGGTCCGGGAGCCGCTCCGGAGTTCCTGTACGCCGACAACCACCAATGTGCCCGAGCCGTGTTAAGCGTGTGCTGCGCGGACGTGTCGCGCTCGTACCACTTCCGCGAAGTCCGTCCCACGGCTCACCGCACACCCCGTGCTTACTGGCCCTGCTGCTCGGCCAGGAAGGCAAGCAGGTCCTGACGGCTCACCACGCCGGTCGGCTTGCCCTCGACCAGGACGATCGCCGCGTCGGCGCCGCCGAGCACCGACATCAGGTCCGCCACCGGCTCACCGGAGCCGACCTGCGGCAGCGGGTCCGACATGTGCTTCTCCAGCGGGTCGGAGAGCGAGGCGCGCTGCGCGAACAGGGCGTCCAGGAGCTCGCGTTCGACAACGGAGCCGATGACCTCGGCCGCCATCACGTCGGGGTGGCCCGCGCCCGGCTTGACGATCGGCATCTGCGAGACGCCGTACTCACGCAGTACGTCGATGGCCTCGCCGACCGTCTCCTCCGGGTGCATGTGGACGAGCGAGGGCAGTCGGCCGCCGACCTTGCGGCTCAGTACGTCACCCACGCGAGGCGCGTCACCGGCCTGCTCCAGGAATCCGTAGTCGTTCATCCACTCGTCGCTGAAGATCTTGCTCATGTAGCCGCGCCCGGAGTCGGGCAGGAGCACGACCACCACGTCGTCCGGACCGAGCCGCTCCGCGACCCGCAGCGCCGCCACGACCGCCATGCCGCAGGAACCGCCGACGAGCAGCCCCTCCTCCTTGGCGAGGCGACGCGTCATCTGGAAGGAGTCCTTGTCGGACACCGCGATGATCTCGTCCGTGACGTTGCGGTCGTACGCCGTCGGCCAGAAGTCCTCGCCGACGCCCTCGACGAGGTAGGGCCGCCCGGAGCCGCCCGAGTACACGGAGCCCTCGGGGTCGGCGCCGACGACCTTGACCTGCCCCTTGGAGATCTCCTTCAGGTAGCCGCCCGTCCCGGAGATGGTGCCGCCGGTACCGATGCCCGCGACGAAATGGGTGATCTTTCCTTCCGTCTGCTCCCACAGCTCGGGGCCGGTGGAGTGGTAGTGCGAAAGGGGGTTGTTCGGGTTGCTGTACTGGTCGGGCTTCCAGGCGCCGGGGGTCTCGCGCACGAGGCGGTCCGAGACGTTGTAGTACGAGTCCGGGTGCCCGGGATCGACGGCCGTGGGGCAGACCACCACGTCGGCGCCGTACGCGCGCAGCACGTTGATCTTGTCAAGGGACACCTTGTCGGGGCACACGAAAATGCACTTGTAGCCCTTCTGCTGGGCCACGATGGCGAGCCCGACCCCGGTGTTGCCGGACGTGGGTTCGACGATCGTGCCGCCGGGCTTGAGTTCACCGCTCTGCTCGGCCGCCTCGATCATGCGCAGCGCGATGCGGTCCTTCACGGAGCCGCCGGGGTTGAAGTACTCGACCTTGGCCAGGACGGTCGCCTGAATGCCCGTGGTCACGTTGTTGAGCCTCACCAGCGGGGTGTTGCCGACGAGACTGATCATCGAGTCGTGGAATTGCACCGTTGTCTCCGGGCTGCGATGTAGTGCGACGAATGGGTGTCGTCAGCGTAAGGGTCCCGTTCAGTCGTTCACCTCCGCATGCGATTGGCCGACCGTCCTAACGGGGCAATTAGTTGATGTATGGCGGATTGGCTACGAGGAGGTGGCTGCGGGGCATGTCGAGGGCGAGGGTGGCGAGGCGGATCGCGGCAGGCGCGGCGTACGGCGGCGGAGGCATCGGGCTCCTTGGGGCTGCGGCCGTGGGAGTGGTGCTCGCCGAGGTGCAGCTGGCGAAGCGCTCGGTCGGGAACAGCGGGGAGCATCCGGCTCCACCGCGGGCGGACGGACGCTACGGCTGGGGGTACGCGGACAGCGCGGAGCCCCTGCGGTTCGCGATGCTCGGCGATTCGACCGCCGCGGGCCAGGGGGTCTACCGGGCCCGGCAGACTCCGGCCTCGCTGCTCGCGGCGGGGCTGTCCGCGGTGGCTGAGCGGCCGGTGGAGCTGCGGAACGTGGCGCTGCCGGGGGCCCAGTCGGACGACCTCGACCGCCAGACGACGCTGATCCTGTCCGAGTCGCCGTCCTGGGTGCCCGACGTCTGCGTCGTGATGATCGGCGCGAACGACGTGACGCACCGGATGCCCGCGACGCGTTCCGTGCGGCATCTGTCGGCGGCGGTGCGCAGGCTGCGTACGGCGGGGGCGGAAGTGGTGGTCGGGACCTGTCCCGACCTGGGGACGGTGGAGAACGTCTACCAGCCGTTGCGGTGGATGGCCCGGCGGGTTTCGCGGCAGCTGGCCGCCGCGCAGACGATCGGGGTGGTCGAGCAGGGCGGGCGGACGGTGTCGCTCGGTGATCTGCTCGGCCCCGAGTTCCTGGCGAACCCCAGGGAGCTGTTCGGCCCCGACAACTACCACCCCTCCGCGGAGGGGTACGCCACCGCGGCGATGGCGGTGCTTCCGACGCTGTGCGCCGCGCTGGGCCTGTGGCCGGAGGAGGAGCGCCCCGACGTCTCCCGGCGCGAGGGCTTCCTGCCGGTGGCCCGTGCGGCGGCGCAGGCGGCGTCGGAGGGCGGCACGGAGGTCGCCGCCGCCATGCCCACGGGGCCGCGCGGCCCCTGGGCCCTCCTCAAACGCCGCCGCCGCCGGCGCATCCACCACGCCCCGGACCCGTCGCCGCTGCCGCAGTGACCCTGCGGGGGCTGGGCCAATCCGGCCCCTCGCCCGGCGGGACGGCCGCTCAGGCCCGCCCGCCGCTGCTGCACTACGGGCCGCCGCCCACCAGCCCGGCGACCCCCACGCGGCGGGACGGCCGCTCGGGCCCTCCCGCAGGTGCTGCGCTGCGGGTCGCCGCCCACCAGCCCGGCGCTTCGCGCCGGATCACTCCCGCCCACCCGCCCGATTACCCGGCGGTGCAATGGGTTGGGTCAGGGGCGGATGCGGGGTGATCGGGTGGGTGGGCGGGGAGCATCCGGCGCGAAGCGCCGGGCCAGGGGCGCCCCGCAGCCGGCAGGCGCGCGTGGCGTGGGCGGGATCACGCCGGGCGAACGGGCGGGCGGGTGGGGAAGAGCCGGCGCGCAGCGGCGGTCAGGACAGCCTGGGCCTCCGGTGGGCGAGATCACGCCGGGTGAACGGGCGGGCCGGTGGGGCAGAGCCGACGCGCAGCGGCGGGAGTCACCGCACGGCAGCCCCCGCGAGGCGCCCCCGCCAGAGCTGAGCAAGCGCTTAGAAAAATGCGGCCCGCATCACAGTCCCCGGCCGGTGACCTATGGCAATACGTGCAGGTAACTTCCCAAGGAGTCCTGCCCCCTCGTCACAGGAGTGCCGTGATGCCCGAAGCCGTGATCGTTTCCGCCGCCCGTACGCCGATCGGCCGCGCCGGTAAGGGCTCCCTGAAGGATCTGCGGCCGGACGACCTGACCGCCACGGTCATCGAGGCCGCCCTCGCCAAGGTCCCCGGGCTCGACCCGAAGCTCATCGACGACCTGATGCTCGGCTGTGGTCTGCCGGGCGGCGAGCAGGGGCACAACCTCGGCCGCATCGTCGCCGTACAGATGGGCATGGACCACCTGCCGGGCTGCACCGTCACCCGGTACTGCTCCTCGTCCCTCCAGACCTCCCGCATGGCCCTGCACGCCATCAAGGCCGGGGAGGGCGACGTCTTCATCTCCGCCGGCGTGGAGATGGTCTCCCGCTTCGGCAAGGGCTCGAGCGACGGGCTCCCGGACACCCACAACCCCCTCTTCGCCGACGCCGAGGCCCGCACCGAGGCCGTCAGCAAGACCGAGGGCTCGAACTGGCACGACCCCCGCGAAGACGGCCTGATCCCCGACGCGTACATCTCCATGGGGCAGACCGCCGAGAACCTGGCCCGCGCCAAGGGCGTCACCCGCCGTGACATGGACGAGTTCGGCGTCCGCTCGCAGAACCTCGCCGAGGAAGCCATCAAGAACGGCTTCTGGGCGCGCGAGATCACCCCGGTGACGACCCCCGACGGCACCGTCGTCAGCAAGGACGACGGCCCCCGCGCCGGCGTCACCCTCGAAGGCGTCGAGGGCCTCAAGCCCGTCTTCCGCCCCGACGGCCTGGTCACCGCGGGCAACTGCTGCCCGCTCAACGACGGCGCCGCCGCCCTCGTGATCATGAGCGACACCAAGGCCCGCGACCTCGGCCTGACCCCGCTGGCCCGCATCGTCTCCACCGGCGTCACCGGCCTCTCCCCCGAGATCATGGGCCTGGGCCCGGTCGAGGCGTCGAAGCAGGCGCTGTCCCGCGCCGGTCTCACCGTCGACGACATCGACCTCTTCGAGATCAACGAGGCCTTCGCCGCCCAGGTGATCCCCTCCTACCGCGACCTGGACATCCCGATCGACAAGCTGAACGTCAACGGCGGTGCCATCGCGGTGGGCCACCCCTTCGGCATGACCGGCGCCCGCATCACCGGCACGCTCATCAACAGCCTCCAGTTCCACGACAAGCAGTTCGGCCTGGAGACGATGTGCGTCGGCGGCGGCCAGGGCATGGCCATGGTCATCGAGCGCCTCAGCTGAGCGCCTCGGACGCCCCTTCCGGACACGGAAACCCCTCACGTCTCCATTGATTCGTGACTCAATCTCCCCCAGGATGTGACCTATCTCCTGGGGGAGATGCATATGCCCAGGTCAGAGCACATCTGTGGATAAACTCCGGGCCGAAAGACCTGTCCAATTCGTGACGTAATGCACTGACAGGTGGATCGTGCAGCCTTCAAGCTGATGTAGGAAGTCGGGGGTCGACTTGAAACCGGGAGTACGTCAGTGAGCGCCATGCCTATTGCCTTGCTGCTCTCCACGGCCGCTGCCACGGCCGTGGGCGCCGCCGCCCTGCACGCCGTACACGGCCTGCGAAAGCAGCTCGCAGAGATCACCGCCCTGCGCGCCGAGCTGGCCCAGAGCCGCTCGGAGAACGCGAACGCCGCCGTACCCGCTGCCCGCACGGCCGCGGACGCCGACGAGATACGCACGGCCGTCGCCGAAGCCCTCGCCGAGGAGCGCGAGCGCGAGCTGGCCGAGGCGCGGGCCTTCTGGGCCGCCCAGGAAGCCCGTGACGCCTCCGACGCGCCCTCCCTGCTCAGCGGCCTGCCGGGCCTCTCCGACATGGCCGACGAGCTGTTCCTGCCCCGCCAGGCGGACCTCTCCGGCCTGGAGGCGGACAGCCTGGAGCCGGTCATCGAGCCGTACGCCGAGCCGGCCGACGAGTTCGCCGCCGACTCCCCCGAGCTGGCCGCGGCCCGCCGCCGCCACCCCTCGCACCCGGACTTCGTCCCGGTGCAGTCGCCCGTCAACGGCGACCACGAGCGCACCGTCGCCTGCCTGGAAGAACTGGCCGGTGCCCGCACCGCGCTCGCCGACGTCCGCCCCGGACCGCTCGGCACCCTGGACGTCTACGTCTTCACCGACGGCACCACGCTGTGCATGACGCCCGGCCACCGCGAGACCGCGGAGCTGCTCGCCGGCGCCCTGCGCGACGGCCACGCCCCGGTCCTGCTCGGCGGTTCCGGAGTCTCCGGTGCGTATGCCCTGACCTTCGAGTGCGGCACCGAGAACGTCTACATCCTGGCCGACCGCGTCATCGCCTCGGTCTGACCCCACGCGACCCCGGCGCCCGCCGGGGTCGGACCACACCCCCGTACCACCCCGGTCACACTCCGGCGCGCTTCTGCGCCTCCTCGACGAGCGTCAGTGCTTCCGCGAGCTGACCGGAATCATCGAGCACAAGGGCCAAATCCCGCCCCGCGACCGTGATCTGATCGGCCGCCGCGAACATCCCGGCGTCCGGCATCTCCCGCGGCTCCGCGTCCGGTACCTCCATCCGCTGCGCCCACGCCGCCAGTTCCCTGGCCAGAGCGAGCGCCTCGGCCGCCGCCCCCCGCTGCAAGCGACTCTGCGGGGCGGCCCGCAAGCGGTCGGCGAATTGGTCCACTGCGGCCGTCAAAGGCGTCGTATCAAGCACCCGGCGACCTTATGCGCACCGACGGGACTGTTGCCAACGTCCCGACGCTCAGGCACGGTGTCGTGAAGGACGGAACACATCGCGACGCGTCCGGAGGCGCCGATGTCCCAAGTCTTCTCCGAGGAGACCCACCGCAATCTGATCGCCCGCATCCCCCACTGCACCGGTCGTGAAATCTCCGACTGGCTTCGTGCCGTAGACGAAGGCCCTTCGCTCTTCCGCTTCGAGGAGAAGGTCAGCTGGCTCCGCGCGGAGCACAATCTGGCGTACGGGCACGCCAAGGCAATCATTCACGAGTACGACTTGCGGCGGGCCGCGCGCAAGCTGCTCTGACTCCCCTGTCCCCTGACTCGTTCGGCGAATCACTCATACGCGAAGGGCCCCGCGGAACGTCCGTTCCGCGGGGCCCTTCGGTGTGTCGGGCGCGTCAGTCGTTGCCCTGGAGGATGGCGATCAGACGCAGGAACTCGAGGTAGATCCAGACGAGCGTCATCGTCAGACCGAAGGCCGCGAGCCAGGCCTCTTCCTTCGGGGCGCCGTACGCGATGCCGTCCTCGACCTGCTTGAAGTCCAGGGCCAGGAAGCACGCGCCGAGCAGGATGCCCACGATGCCGAAGACGATGCCGAGGCCGCCGCTGCGGAAGCCGAGGCCGTCACCGCCGCCGAAGACCATGAACAGGAGGTTCACGGCGGTCAGGAGCAAAAAGCCCATCGCCGCGGCCATCACGAAGCCGTAGAAGCGACGGTTGACGCGGATCCAGCCCGCCTTGTAGGCGATCAGGACACCGGCGAAGACCGCCATCGTGCCGAGCACGGCCTGCATGGCCGCGCCGTCCGCGATGCGGTTGTCGACGACGCTGGAGACGACGCCGAGGAAGACACCTTCCAGGGCGGCGTACGTCAGGATCAGCGCGGGCGATGCCTTGCGCTTGAAGGCCTGCACCAGGCCGAGCACCATCGCGACGAGGCCTGCGCCGATCGCGATGCCGTACGACTTGCCGATGTTGGCGTCGTCCACCGGCAGCAGCGCCCAGGCGAGGGCGGCCGTCACCAGGAGCGTGCCGAGGGTGGTGGCCGTACGCATGACGACGTCGTCCATCGTCATGCGGCCGGCGGTGGTTACGGGGGCCTGCGGCGCGCCGTACTGAAGGTCCTGCTGGGCGTACGGGTTCGTCGCGTACGGATTGGCGGGGGCCTGCTGGCCCGCGGTCGCGTACGGATTGCCCTGCTGGGTCTGCGTCCCGCCCGCGGGTCCCCCGGCCTGCGGCTGCTGCTGGCCGAAGCCCGCGTAGCCGTTGTCGCGGCTGAACCCCCGTCGCGAGAAGACCGGGTTACTGCTCCTCATCTCACTCCTCCATGGCCACCGTGTGTGGCTTTGGCTCAAGAGTAATGCGTAGGCAAAAGGAAGACCCTAGTGCTTGGGGAGGATCTTTCCCTCCTTGTGACCAAGAACGCTCGGCCCGGTGCTCTCTGTTCCCGGTGAGGCCGCGGATACGCCCTCGTCCGAGGGGGTACGGCGGCTGCGCCGGACGAGTGGCACCAGCGAGATCGCGACGGCTCCGAGCACGGCGGCCACGGCGAACGTGGTGAATCCGAGGGACGCGTTTCCGCCGGAGACGACGGCGCCTCCCAGCCACGGGCCGACGACGGCGCCGGTGCGCCCGACGCCGGTGATCCAGCCGAGCCCGGTGGCGCGCTGGGCGGGCGTGTAGACGGAAGGGGCCGAGGCGTAGACCATCACCTGCGCCGAGAAGAGCCAGATGCCGGTGACGAAGACGACTCCGTACGCGACGCCGAGCGGCAGCTCCGCCTTGAGCAGGAAAGTGCCGCAGGCGGTGAGCAGGAACCAGATCGCGGAGATCCGCACGGCGCCGAACTTGTCGGCGGCCCGGCCCGCGACCAGCATGCCGACGATGCCGCCCGCGTTGATCACCATGAGGAAGGTCACGGAGGAGGAGAGCGAGTAGCCGGAGGCACGCATCAGCTCGGGGAGCCAGGTGGAGACCCCGTAGACGAGCAGGAGCCCGGCGAAGGACGCGATCCACAGGAGCGGGGTCGCGAGCCGCTGGCCGGGGGCGAAGAGCGAGGCGACGGCGGCGAACCGCCCCTTGGCACCGGCCTCGGGGGCTTCGGCGAGCGTCGGCGACGGCAGCGAGTAGCGCGCGGCGACGGCCTCGGCCTCGCTCGCCCTGCCCTTGGCGAGCAGCACGCCGGGCGATTCGGGCAGCCACTTCACCACGAGCGGGATGGCGACGACCGCGGGGATCACGCCCGCCCAGAAGACGACGCGCCACCCGTGGTCGGGCCCGAGGCCGAGCCCGAGGCCCGTGGCCGCCATGCCGCCCGCGTGGTACGAGGTCATCATCAGGCCGGTGGCGAGCGCGGCCCTGCGCGGCGGCGCGAACTCGGCGACGATCGCGAGGCTGATCGGCATCAGACCGCCGAGGCCGAGCCCGGCGATGAAGCGGCCGCCGCCGAAGACGGCGGCGCTCGGCGCGAGGGCGCAGATCGCGGAGCCCAGGGAGAACAGCGCGACGCTGCCCGTCACCATCGGCTTGCGGCCGAGCCAGTCGGTGAGGGTGCCGCAGCCGAGGGCGCCGATCAGCATGCCGAAGGTGGTCCAGGAGCCGATGGTGCCCGCGGTCGACGCGGTGAAGCCGAAGTCCTTGTCGTCGATGAGGTGCGGCATCACGGCGCCATAGATGTTGACGTCCATGCCGTCGAAGAAGACGACGAGCCAGCACAGGGCTATGACGGGGGCGACTGATCTGAAGGTGCGTTCGGGAGCGGCGCCTTGGGGCGCGGCGTCTCGGGGAGCGGTCACGGGGCTCTCACTTCTTTGTGGGACCTGGTGGGGACGGGGGTGCGAGCGGGGAGTGCGAGCGGGGGGTGTGTCAGTCGAGCGGGAATCCGGTGTAGCTCTCGGCCAGGTCGGTCTCGGCCGGGCGTGCGGTGGTGATGCGGTCCAGCTGGGCGAGCTGGATGCGGTCGTCGAAGGGCGTGGCCCCCGGCGAGCGGTGCAGCATCGTGGTCATCGCGTACGAGAAGCGCTCGGCCTGCCAGACGCGGCGCAGGCAGGTCTGCGAGTACGCCTCCAGGCGGGCGTCGGAGCCCGTCTCGCGGAGTTCGGTGAGCGCGCGGGCGAAGGTGACGACGTCGCCGACGGCGAGGTTGAGGCCCTTGGCGCCGGTGGGCGGGACGATGTGGGCGGCGTCCCCGGCGAGGAAGACGCGTCCGTGCCGCATGGGCTCGTGGACGAGGCTGCGCATGGGCGTGACGGACTTGGCGGTGACGGGCCCGCGCTTCAGCGTCCAGGAGGGGTCGTCGGTCTCCAGGCGGCGGTCGAGCTCGTCCCAGATCTCCTCGTCGCCCCAGTCGGCGGCGTCGGTTTTGGCCGGGACCTGGAGGTAGGCGCGGGTGACGGTGGGCGAGCGCATGGACAGGAGCGCGAAGCCGCGGTCGTGGCGGGCGTAGACCAGTTCGTCGTGCGAGGGCGGTACGTCGGCGAGGATGCCGAGCCAGCCGAAGGGATACGTCCGCTCGAAGACCCGCGAGACATCGGCGGGCACGGCCTTGCGGGCCACGCCCCAGGAGCCGTCGCAGCCCACCACGTAGTCGCATTCGAGGACGTCCTCGCTGCCCCGGTGGCGGAAGCGGATGCGCGGGTTCGGTGTCTCGGCGCCCTCGACGGCCAGCGCCTCGGCCTCGAAGAGCAGCGGGCCGCCCGCGGCGAGCTGGAGGGCTATGAGGTCCTTGCAGACCTCGGTCTGGGCGTAGACCATCACGGACCTGCCGCCGGTCAGGGCGGGGAAGTCGACGCGGTGCCTGCGGCGGTCGAAGCGCAGTTCGATGCCGTCGTGCGGGATGCCCTCGCGGTCCATGCGCGCGGCGGCGCCCGCCTCGCGCAGGACGTCGACGGTGCCCTGTTCCAGGATTCCGGCGCGCTGGCGCTGTTCCACGTAGGCGCGGTCCCTGGTCTCCAGGACGACGGAGTCGATGCCGGCGTTGTGCAGCAGGCGGGCGAGCAGCAGCCCGGCCGGTCCGGCTCCGATGATTCCGACGGTGGTGCGCATCGGCCGCCCTCTCCCCTTGTTCGCCTGGTGAACTTTCGTTCATAATGTGTTGCACGGGAGTCTCCGACCGGACCCATCGGCTGTCAACGGTTCCGGGGCACCCGATTTCCACCCGTGCGAGGAGCAGCGCCATGCCGGAAGAGTCCGTACGCCCCCTGGAGCGCGGTCTCGCGGTCCTGCGCGCCCTCGCGGTCGCCGATCAGGTCAGGGCGGGCGACCTGGTGCGCGCGACCGGCCTGGCCCGCTCGACGGTGGACCGGGTGGTGGCGACCCTGGCCCGCATCGGCTACGTACGCGAACACGGCCAGGAACTGCGCCTCACGCCCCGCCTGATGGAGCTCGGCAACGCCTACCTCGCGGCGAGCGGACTGAGCGGCGAGGTCGCGGCGCGCACCGCCCGGCTCGCGGACGAGCTGGACGAGTCGGTGTCCCTCGCGGTGCCGGACGGCGACGGCGTCCGCTTCGTCACGCAGGCCGCGCGGCGCCGCGCGATGTCGGTGGCCTTCCGCATCGGGGATCTGCTGCCCGCCGAGCGGTGCGCGCCGGGCGCGCTGTTCGCCGCCGAGTGGGACGACGCTGCGTGGGCCGCGTGGCGGGCCCGGGTGGCCGCCGACCCCGGGGGCGAGGCCTTTCCCGCGCTGCCGCCGGGGCCCGCCGCACCGCCGCCGGAGCTCGCGGACCGCGTGGAGCGCTCGCGGGTGACGGGGTGGGCCCTCGACGACCAGCTGATCGAGCCGGGGCTCATCGCGACCGCGGTTCCGGTACGGGACGCCGCGGGCCGCGCCCGGTACGCCCTGTCCGTGGTGAGCCACACCAGCAGGCACACGGCACAGGGCCTCGCGGAGCTGGTGCTGCCGCGGCTGCGGGCGGAGGCCGCACACCTGGAATCCCTGCCTGCGGCTCAACTGCCGGACGATCATGCCGATGTGACGGCACCTCATACGGACGGGGAGACCCTGCCGTACGAGCAGCCGAGCGAGGCCAAGGCCGAGCTCGGCCCCGGCTACCTCCAGTCGCTCGCCCGCGGCCTCGCCGTCCTGCGCGCCCTCGGCGGGGCCCGCGGCGACGGCCTCCCGCTCACCGCGATCGCCGCGGCCACCGGCCTGCCTCGGGCCACCGCACGCCGCTGCCTGCACACCCTGGCCCTCGAGGGGTACGCGGCGCACGACGGCCGCCTCTACCGCCCGCTCCCCCGCATCCTGGAGCTCGGCCACGCCCGCCTCTCCGGCCTCGGCTTCGCCGACATCGCCGAGCCGCATCTGCGGCAACTGACCGCCCGCGTCCACCAGTCGGCGTCGGTGACGGTGCTCGACGGCACGGACATCCTGTACGTGGCGCGGGCGGCGACGACCCGTGTCATGAGCGTCTACATCACGCTCGGCACCCGCTTCCCCGCCTACCCCACCGCCATGGGCAGGGTCCTGCTGGCCGGCCTTTCGCAGGAGGACCGCGCACGCCTCCTGAAGGCCGCGCCGCCCCGCGCGCTCACCCGGCACACCGTCACCGACCCGGCGGCCCTGAAGCGCCTGTTCGACCGGGCCGCCGCCGACGGGTACGCCACCGCGGACGAGGAACTGGAGGAGGGTCTGCGCTCGGTCGCCGTGCCCCTGAAGGACGCACGGGGGCGGGTGGTCGCCGCCCTGAACGTGGCGCAGCACGCGGGCACCGCACCCCTGGATGAGACCGTGGGGGCGCTGCTTCCGGCACTGCGCGGCACGGCGGCGGCGATCGAGGCGGATCTGCACACGGCGGCCCGCTTCAACGGCGTACCGATGCCGTAGCGGAAGTACCCTCGACGTGCAGTGGAGGTGCCCGGAGCCGGACTTGAACCGGCACGCCCGCTAGGGGCAGCGAGGTTTAAGCTCGCCGTGTCTGCATTCCACCATCCGGGCAGGCAATGGGCTCCGCATAAGGTGATTCGACCCTATCGGGAGGCGTCCCCCGAACAGCGGAACAACAGCCCGATGTTGTCTTATTTTATTGACGTCTGAGGGTGCATCAGCCACCGGTCCGGCCCATCGGCACATGCCGCAGGCCCTTCCGCCGCTGTGCGGCCTCCGGTACGGAATGACGGAATTTAGCTGCCTCCGGTCACATCGTCGGGTCACTGGCGGGTGGTACTCGTGTCAGGGGTCGAGGTCATCCCCAGGTATGACACAACCGACTCGAGTCCGACTGGAGAGGGCCCCCGGAACCGGAACAGCGGCTGACTACACGGCGCTGATCCGCAAGGACGATGGAATACGTCCCCACACGTCGTCCGACAGGAGCGCAGCCCCGTGACCACCACACCCTTCGCCGCCCGCACCACCGCAGTGGCCGCGCGCGCCACGGATCTCTCCAAGGTGTACGGCCAGGGCGAGACCCAGGTGGTCGCCCTGGACCATGTCTCCGTCGACTTCCGGCAGGGCGAGTTCACCGCGATCATGGGCCCGTCGGGCTCCGGCAAGTCGACCCTGATGCACTGCGTCGCGGGCCTAGACAGCTTCAGAGGCGGCTCCGTGCGGATCGGCGAAACCGAGCTG
>NZ_JBNNJZ010000019.1:0-42531 GCF_050270335.1 Streptomyces sp. NPDC059900 | reverse complement strand
CCACCAGGGCGGTCCGCGGCCCCTTCGCCGCGGCCCGGGCCGGTCACCGCGTACCGAACGCCGCCTCCCACTCGGCGTCGCCGATCTCCGCCGCCCGCTCCCAGTGCGGCGTGTGAGCGGTGCGCGCGGCGACGGCGGCCAGGGCCTCGCGGTGCTCCCAGACCTTTTCGAACGCGTCGGCGTACCGGTCGAGCAACGGCCCCGAATCCGGGTGCAGGTGGGCCTTCTGCACGGTGAAGGAGTCGTCGAGGACCCGCAGCGTGGCCGGATAGTCCTCGGCGCGGTAGGGGCGCTCCACCACGCCGGGCAGCGCCCACGGGTAGCCGCCGAACCCGCGCCGCTCGGCGAACACCCGCTGCGCGGGCAGCGGTTGGAGCTGGTAGGGCGCGGCGGGCACCCCCTCGGCGCGCAGTGCCCGCTGGACGACGGCGCGCAGCGGGCCCGCGAACGCGTCGGCCAGGCCGAAGGCGGCGGGCCGCACCCGGAAGCGCAGGATGTGCCAGGCGTGCGTACGGTCACTCGGCACGTCGGGCACCAGGAAGCCCGGCAGGTCCGCGAGCCGTCCCAGGAGCCGGCGGACGTTCTGGTCGCGTACGGCCGCCTCCGCGTCGAAGTGCGTGAGGCGGCTGCGGGTGAAGGCGGCCTGGATCGCGTTCGGCTTGCAGTTCCAGCCCAGGAGATGCGCGACGTAGCTGCGTTCGCCGCTCGCCGGGATGAGTTCGCCGAACTGGCGCAGCATGGTGGCCCGCGTGGCGATGTCCGGGTCGTCGGTGGTGATCAGGCCGCCCTCGCCGCACGTGGCGAGGTTCTTGCTGACGTTGAGGCTGAAGGTGTTCACCGCGCCGATCGAGCCCACCGCGCGGCCCCGGTAGCGGGCGCCGTGCGCCTGCGCGGCGTCCTCGACGACGGTGATCCCGTGCCGGTCGGCGATCGCGGTGATCTCGTCCAGGTCGGCGGGCAGGCCGTGCAGGTGCACCACGACGATCGCCTTGGTCCGGCCGGTGATCGCGGCTTCGAGCGCCGCGGGGTCCAGGTTGAACGTGACGGGGTCGATGTCGACGAAGACCGGCACCGCCATGAGGTGCAGCGGGGCGGTGGCGCTGCCGATGAAGCTCAGGGCGGGCACGATCACCTCGTCGCCGGGCTCCACGCCCGCGGCGCTCAGCGCGACCGACAGGGCGGCGGTGCCGTTGCTCACCGCCACGCAGTGCTCGGTGCCCACGTGCCGCGCCCACTCCCGCTCCAGGCCCGCGATCTCCTCCTCGCCCGCGGAGGCGGAGGTGAACCGGCCCGAGCGCAGCACCCGTTGGACGGCCTGCTCGTCCTGCTCGGTCACCGTCGGCCACGCCCTGATCCGCAGATCGCGGGGCACGGCCCGGCCACCGCCGAACATCGCGAGGTCGACCGATGGCCTGACCGCCGGCGTGACTGATGGCTTGACCGCTGGCTTGATTGTCATCGCTGGGCCTCTTCTCGATTTCCCGATGGGACGCGCCCGCATGAAGGGATGCGTCCGGACGTCGCGCCTGCCAGTGTCGGCGCGCGCCGATACGCCCTGCGGCAATCGCACCGGCAGTTGCCCTGCGGGCCTCGCGGACGCCGCTCGAATTGCCGCTGCGACTGCCGCTGGCGGCCGCCGCCGCTGGCTAACTTCGTTCCCGATTCCAGACCGGACGCGGAATGAGGGATGACGTGACCAGCCCTTTCGATGAAGCGAATACGGATGCGGGTGCGGCCGGGCCAGATCCGGTCGCCCGGCGCCAAAGCGTCCTGTGCGCTCTGGTCGCCGACGTGCTCAAAGTGAGCGACGTCGGGGCCGACGACGGCTTCGTGGCGCTCGGCGGCGACAGCATCATCGCCATGCAACTCGTCAGCCGGGCACGCAAGGCCGGTCTGCGGATCACCGTCGGCGACGTACTGGCCCACCGGGACATCGCGGCCCTGGCGGAGAGCGCCACCGAGGTGCGCCGGGGCCCGGCCCCCGTCGCGGACAGCGGGGTCGGCCCTGTCGCCACCACGCCGATCACGCGCTGGTTCCGCGAGCGCGGCGGCGGCGTCGACACCTACCACCAGCTCGCGGTCCTGCGTACGCCGTCCACGCTGACGCAGGAGCACCTGCACGCGATGACACAGGCGCTGCTCGACCACCACGACGTGCTGCGGCTGCGCCTGTCCGTTCCCGACGGCGGGGACGGCGGGGACGGCGGGCAGGACTGGGCGCTGGACGTGCTGCCCACCGGGGCCATCGACGCGGCATCGGCTGTCCGGCGGATCGACGTGACCGGGCTCCCCAATGCCGACTGGACCACCCTCGTACGACGGGATTCGGACGCCGCGCGCGACCGGCTCCGCCCGCGCGAGGGCAAGGTCTTGCAGGCTGTGTGGTTCGACGCCGGACCCGATCGCCAGGGCCTGCTCGCGCTGGTCGTCCACCATCTGGCCGTCGACTCGATCTCCTGGCGCGTCCTGGCCGCCGACCTCGCCACAGCCTGGCAGGCGCTCGACAAGGGTGCTGCGATCGCGCTCGAACCGGTGCCGACCTCCTTCCGCCGCTGGTCCCGCCTGCTCGGCGAGCAGGCGCTTGCACCGGCCGCCGTCGCCGAACTCCCCGGCTGGCTCGACCGGTTGCGCCCCGGCGCCGCCCGCTTCGGCGACCGGCCCAGGGTCCCCGGCCAGGACCTGGAGGACCCGGGCCGGCGTTTCACGGAGTCCCTGCCCGCCGAGTTCACGAGGGAGCTGCTCACCAGCGTGCCGGCGGCGTTCAACGCCGGCGTCAACGACGTCCTGCTCGCCGCGCTCGCCCTTGCCCTCGGCGACTGGCACCGCGCACGCGGCACGGAGGGCGACGGCACCACCCTGCTGCACCTGGAAGGCCACGGCAGGGAAAGCGCCCTCGCGGACCTGGACCTCGCCCGGACCGTCGGCTGGTTCACCAGCCTCTTCCCCGTCCGGCTCGACCCGGGCGAGCTCGACTGGGCCGAGGTGCGCGCCGCGGGACCCGCGGTGGGCAGCGCCGTCAAGCGGATCAAGGAGCAAGTGCGCGCCGTCCCCGACAAGGGCGTCCGCTACGGCCTCCTGCGCTATCTGAACCCGGAGACCGGCCCGCTCCTCGAACAGGCTGACCGGCCGGAGTTCGTCTTCAACTACCTGGGCCGCTTCGAGGCGTCGGACGCCGCCGACTGGTCGGTCGTACCGGAGTACGGGACCGGCCTGGACGGCACCGGCCCCGGCATGCCCATGGCCCACAGCATCGAGGTCAACGCGGCCACGGTGGACCAGGCCGAAGGCCCGGTCCTCAACGCCACCTGGAGCCGGGCCGACAGCGTCGTGAGCGAGGCCGACACCCGCGAGCTGGCGCGGACCTGGTTCTCGATGCTGCGGACGCTGGTCAGGCACGTCCGCGAACCCGGAGCGGGCGGACTCACCCCGTCCGACCTGACCCTGAGCTCGCTCAGCCAGCACGAACTCGAAGAAATCGAATCCGAATTGCAGGCCGTCCGGGGAAGGGGACTCTGAAAATGAGTCAATCAGCAGTCGAGGACATCCTTCCCCTGTCGCCGCTTCAGGAAGGCCTGCTCTTCCACGCACAGTTCGACCGGGAGAAGCGTGGCTCCTATATCGCGCAATTCGCGGTCGATCTCGAAGGCCCGCTGGACTCCGCGCTCCTGAGGTCGTCCGCCGAGACCGTCATACGGCGCCACGCCACCCTGCGGTCCGGATTCCGGTACCGCAAGAACGGTGAGCCGATACGGGTGGTGCACCGCGAGGCCCCGCTGGACTGGCGGGAGACCGACCTCGCCGACCTCACCGACCTCTCCGGCCAGGACGCGCGGGCCGGCTTCGAAGACCTGACCGCGCAGGACTGGAACCACGGCATCGACGTCGCCGGCACGCCGCTGATCCGCTTCACCCTGGCCCGGCACACGGCCCGCCGCCACCGCCTCGTGGTGACGGCCCACCACCTCCTCCTCGACGGCTGGTCCTTCGCCCTGCTGTTCCAGGAGCTGTTCGCGGTGTACTCCCGGGCGGGCGGCACCGAGGGACTGCCCGCGGTGCGCCCCTACCGCGACTACCTGGCCTGGCTGGCACAGCAGGACCGGGCGGGCGCGGAACGGCACTGGGCGGCCGCCCTGGAGGGGGTCGAGCAGCCCACCTTCGTCGCTGCCGCCGACTCCCGCACCGGGCCGCCGCCCGAGCAGGTGGAGGTGTTCCTGTCGCCGGAGACGACGGCGCGGCTGACCGCGCACGCCCGGCGCGACCACGTCCTGCTCAGCACCCAGGTCCAGGGCGTCTGGGCCGTCCTGGTCGGTTCGCTCACCGGACGCGACGACGTGGTGTTCGGGACCACGGTCAGCGGCCGCCCCGCGGAGCTGACCGGCGCGGACTCGATGATCGGCATGCTCATCAACACCGTCCCGGTACGGGTGCGCCTGGATCGGGCGGCATCCGTGAGCGCACTGTTCGCGCAGCTCCAGGCGGACCGCGCCGCGGCGCTCGACCACGATCACCTCGGCCTGTCGGACATCCAGCGGCTGACCGGGCTCTCCACCGCGCTCTTCGACACGAACGTGATCGTCGACAACTTCCCCATGCACGACTACAAGGTCGACGCGCCCGACGGCGACCTCCAGGTGCACGTCACCTTCCGCGACAGCGCCCACTTCCCGCTGACCCTCGCCGTCGAACCCGGCGAGCGTCTTGCCCTGCGCCTGCACTACCGCCCGGACCTGTTCACCGCCGCCGCGGCCACCGAACTCGCCGAACGGCTCACGCTGCTCCTGGAACAGGTGGCCGAGGATCCGGACCGGCCGCTTGCCACCCTCGCCCTCATGCCGCCCGCCCAGCACCACCAGGTCGTACGGCAGTGGAACGACACCGCGTGCGAGCTGCCCGAGACGACGCTCGCCGAGCTGTGGTCGCGCCAGGTGCGGCGCACGCCCGACGCGCCGGCCCTGGTCGCCCCCGACGGCACCCGGCTCAGCTACGCACAACTCGACACCCGCGTAAGGCGGTTGGCGCTGCGACTCGCCCGTGAGGGCGCGGGCCCGGAGCAGGTCGTGGCCGTGGCGCTGCCCCGTTCGACGGACCTGGTCGTGGCGATCCTCGCCGTCGTCACCGCGGGCGCGGCCTACCTACCGGTGGACCCCGAGCACCCCGCCGGACGCATCGCCGCGACGCTCGCGGACGCCGCTCCGATGCTCGCCCTGACGGACACGAGCAGCGCCGCGGTGCTTCCCGATTCGCTGCCGAAGCTGCTGCTCGACAAGCCGATCGCGCCCCTCGCCGCCCGCCCCGTACCGCCGCGTCCCGAGCACCCGGCGTACGTCATCTTCACCTCCGGGTCCACCGGACGCCCCAAGGGCGTGATGGTCCCGCACGCCGCCGTCGTCAACCGGCTCCTCTGGATGCAGGAGCAGTACCGCCTCACCGCCGATGACCGGGTGCTCCAGAAGACCCCGGCCGGTTTCGACGTGTCGGTGTGGGAGTTCTTCTGGCCGCTGATCTGCGGCGCGACCCTCGTGATCGCGCGGCCCGGCGGACACCGCGACCCCGCCTACCTCGCCGAGCTCATCCGGCGCGAGTCGGTGACCGTCACGCACTTCGTGCCCTCCATGCTCCAGGCCTTCCTCCAGGAGCCCGGCGCCGCCGACTGCACGGGCCTGCGCCGCATCATCTGCAGCGGCGAAGCCCTGCCCGCCCGCACCCAGCGCGACCTGTTCGCCACACTGGACACCACCGAACTGCACAATCTCTACGGGCCGACCGAGGCCGCCGTCGACGTGACCTACTGGCAGTGCCGCCGCGACGACCGGGCCGGCACGGTGCCGATCGGCAGACCGCTGGCCAACGTGTCGACGTACGTCCTGGACGGCAGCCTGCGGCCGGTGCCGCCGGGCGTGACGGGAGAGCTGTACCTGGGCGGGATCCAGCTCGCCAGGGGCTACACCGGGCGCCCCGGACTGACCGCCGAGCGCTTCGTGGCCTGCCCGTTCGCGGCGGGGCAGCGGATGTACCGGACCGGCGACCTGGTCCGGTGGAGCACGGGCGGCCAGCTGGAGTTCGTCGGCCGCGCGGACGCACAGGTCAAGATCCGTGGCGTGCGCGTGGAGCCCGGCGAGATCGAAGCGGTGCTCGCGGCCCACCCCGCGGTGCGCCAGTGCGCGGTCGTCCTGCGCGAGGACCGGCCGGGCGACCCGCGCCTGGTCGCCTATGCCGTGGCCCGGTCCGCGGGCCTGACGGGCCTGACGGGCCCGGCGGGCCTGACGGGCAGGGAACTGCGCTCGTACGCGGCAGACCGTGTGCCCGAGGCCATGGTGCCCGCCGCGGTGGTCCTGCTCGATGCCCTGCCGACGACGGCCAACGGGAAACTCGACCGCGCCGCCCTGCCCGAGCCCGACCGGATCGCCGCGGCCGTACGGGGGCCGCGCAGCCCGCGCGAGGAAATCCTGTGCGAACTCTTCGCGGAAGCGCTCGGCGTGCCCCGCGTGGGCATCGACGACCACTTCTTCGACCTGGGCGGCAACTCCCTGCTCGCGCTGCGGCTGCTGTCCCGCATCCGGTCCGCCCTGGGGGAGGGCTTCGAGATCCGGGACCTGTTCGACGCGCCCACGGTGGCCGGCCTCGCCCGTCTCACCGGCGGCACCGCCCGCCCCGCGCTCACCGCCAGGGCAGGCGCCGAGGACGCGCCGTTGTCGTACGCCCAGCAACGCCTGTGGTTCCTCAACCGGATGGAGCGCGGCGCGGGAACGTACAACATCCCCGTCGCGGTCCGGCTCACCGGGGCGGTCGACCGGGGCGCCCTGGAGGCGGCGTTCGCCGATGTGGCGTACCGGCACGAGAGCCTGCGCACCGTCTTCCCCGAGGCGGGCGGCGAGCCGCACCCGGTGGTCCTGGACGCCGTACCCGGCATCGAGGTCGTCGACATCGCGCCGGCCGACCTCGCGGACGCCATGGCGCTGCGGGTCGGGCACCGCTTCGACCTCACCGCGGACGCGCCCGTCAAGGCCACGCTGTTCCAACTCGCCCCCGAGGAGCAGGTGTTGCTCCTTGTCGTGCAGCACATCGCCGCCGACGGCTGGTCCCTGCGCCCGCTGCTGCACGACCTCGCCCTCGCGTACACCGCCCGGTGCGCGGGCAGCGCCCCCGACTGGCCGCAGCAGCCGGTGCGCTACGGCGACTACACGCTGTGGCAGCGAGAACTACTCGGCGAAGCCGACGACCCGGCTAGTCTGATGAGACGTCAACTCGACTACTGGAGGCAGCAGTTGGACCGGCTGCCGACGGAGTTGGCGCTGCCCGCGGACCGGCCGCGCCCCGCGCTGGCCGCGCAGTCCGGTGGGATCGTGGAAGTCCGGTGGGAGCCCGAGCTGCACCGCAAGCTGCTCGCACTCGCCCGGGCCGCCGACTGCACCCTGTTCATGGTGGTGCAGGCGGGCCTCGCGGCCCTGCTGACCCGCATGGGCGCCGGCAGCGACATCCCCCTCGGCACCCCGGTGGCGGGCCGCTCCGACAGCGCGCTCGACGATCTGGTCGGATTCTTCGTCAACACCCTGGTCCTGCGCACCGACACCGCGGGAGACCCCGGATTCGCCGAACTCCTTCGCCGGGTGCGGGCCACCGACCTGGACGCCTTCGCCCACCAGGACGTCCCCTTCGAGCGCATCGTCGAGGACGTACGCCCCGAACGCTCACTGTCCCAAAACCCCCTGTTCCAGGTCCTGCTGCAAGTCCAGCAGGCGGAGGGCACCACCCCGGACTTCGCCGGACTCGACAGCGAACGCGCCCCGGTGACCTGGGACGTCGCGAAGTTCGACCTCAGCCTCGAACTGGTCGACGAGCGCGACGCGCAGGGCTCACCGGCCGGGCTCACCGGCTATCTCGAGTACGCCGACGAGCTGTTCGACCGCAGCACCGCCGAACAGCTCGTGACCCGCCTGCGCCGACTCCTGGAACAGGTGATCGCCGCCCCGGACCGGCCGATCAGCACGGTCGACGTGCTCTCGGACGCGGAGCGACAGCGCTACCTCCCCGAGCGGCCCGAGCAGGCCCTGCCCGCGCCGCCGGCCGTGTTCCTGCCCGCCGCCTTCCAGGCGCAGGCCGCCCGCACACCGGACCTGACCGCGCTGGTCTTCGAGGACACCGCACTCACCTACGCCGAGCTCGACCAACGCGCCACCCGGCTCGCACACCGCCTCGTAGGCCGGGGCGCGGGCCCCGACCAGGTCGTGGCGGTGGCCCTGCCCCGGTCCACGAACCTGGTGATCGCGCTCCTGGCCATCCTGAAGTCGGGCGCCGCGTTCCTCTTCGTCGACCCGGCCTATCCGGCCCGCCGGATCGCCTACCTCCTGGAGGACTCCGCCCCGGCCCTGCTCGTCACCGACAGCAAGACCGCCGCGTCGATGCCTGTAGTAGGCGAACCGGTCCTCGTAGACGACCCCGCGCTCGACGACGAACCGACATACGCGCCCGGGATCGCGGTCACCGCCGACCACCCCGCCTACGTCGTCTACACCTCGGGGTCGACCGGCCGGCCCAAGGGCGTGATGGTCACCCACGGCGGCCTCGCCAACCTCCTCGCCTTCTACCGCACCGAGGTCATCGCCACCGCCGAGCGCAACCGCGACGGGCAGCGCTGCCGCATGGCGCTGACGGCGTCCCTCGCCTTCGACACCTCGGTCGTCGCCCTGCTGTGGCAGGCCGTCGGCCACGAACTCCATCTGATCGGCGACGACACCCGCCGCGACCCCGCCGCCATGGCCCGCTACATGGACCGCTGCGGCATCGACGCCCTCGACGTGATGCCCAGCTACGTCGAGGAGCTGATCCACCAGGGGATGCTCGATCCCGACCGCACCCCGCCCGCGGTGGTGATGACCGGCGCGGAAACGGTCGGCGAGAAGCTGTGGGCGCGGATCAGGGAGACCCCGGGCAGCACCGTCTACAACATCTACGGCCAGACCGAGACCACCGTGGACACGCTCTTCTGGTCCTCCGACGAGAGCGACCGCCCCCTGGTCGGCAGGCCGATCGACGGCGTCGAGGTGTTCGTCCTCGACCCGGCCCTGCACCCCGTCCCCTCCCGCGTCGTCGGCGAACTGTACGTGGCAGGAGCCCAGTTGGCGCGCGGCTACGTGAACCGTCCCGGCCTGACCGCCGAGCGGTTCGTCGCCAACCCCTACCGGCCGGGACAGCGCATGTACCGCACCGGTGACCTGGTGCGGTGGACCGACGACGGCGCCCTGGAATTCCTCGGCCGCGCCGACGACCAGGTCAAGATCCGCGGATTCCGGGTCGAACTCGGCGAGGTGGAGGCGGCTTTGGCCCGCCACGAAGACGTCGCCCACGCGGCGGCGGTCCTGCGCGAGGACCGGCCCGGCGACAAACGCCTCGTCGGCTACGTCCTCGCGCGGGACACCCGACTCGACGCGAAGCGGCTGCGCGAGTACGCGCGGCAGAACCTGCCCGACTACATGGTGCCCGCCGCGATCGTGGTGCTCGACGAGCTGCCGCTGACCCCGAACGGCAAACTCGACACCGCCGCACTGCCCAAGCCGGCCTACCCCACCACCGGCGACCGGCGCGCGCCGCGCACACTGCGCGAGGAGCTGCTGTGCGAGCTGTTCGCGGAGATCCTCGGCCGTGACTCGGTCGGCATCGACGACAGCTTCTTCGATCTCGGCGGCCATTCCCTGCTCGCCGTGCGGCTCAGCGGCAGGGCGCGCTCCGTCCTGGGTGTGGAACTGCCCGCCCGCCTGCTGTTCAGCACCCCGACCGTGGCCGGACTCGCCGACAGCCTCGACGACACCCTGCCCGGTCGGCCGCCGCTGCGGGCCGCGCCGCGCCCGGACGTGCTGCCGCTGTCGTACGCCCAGCAGCGGCTGTGGTTCATCAGCAGGTGGGAGGAGACCGGCGCCAGCTACAACCTGCCCCTCGCGCTGAGCCTGTCCGGACCGCTGGACCGGGCCGCCCTGGAACAGGCGCTGTCCGATCTCACCGACCGGCACGAGAGCCTGCGCACGGTCTTCGCCGAACGCGACGACCAGCCCGTGCAGTCGGTCCTCGCACCCGAGGACGCCCGACCCCAACTGGTGTACCGCGAAGTACCCGAGGCCGAGCTCGACGCCGCGATCCGGGCGGAGGCCGACCACCGCTTCGACCTGTCCGCGCACCCTCCCCTGCTCGCCCACCTGTTCCGCACGGACGAGAAGGAGCACGAGCACGTCCTGCTGCTCGTGTTCCACCACATCGTCTGCGACGGCTGGTCGCTCGGACCGCTCCTGCGCGACCTGTCCACCGCCTACGCCGCCCGCACCAGCGGCGCCGCCCCGGCCTTCGACGAACTGCCCGTGCAGTACGCCGACTACGCCCTGTGGCAACGCGACCTGCTGGGCGGCGAGGACGACCCGACCAGCGTGCTCTCCCGCCAACTGGACCACTGGCGCGACCGCCTCGCCGACCTGCCGGTGGAACTGCCCCTGCCCACCGACCGGCCACGACCCGCTACCAGCGACTACGCGGGCGGAGCGGTGGACCTCGACTGGGACGCCGACCTGCACCGAAGCCTGCTGGCCATCGCCAGGGAGCACGGCTGCACCGTATTCATGGTGCTCCAGGCCGCCTGTGCCGCACTGCTCAGCAGACTGGGCGCGGGCACGGACATCCCCATCGGCACCCCGGTGGCCGGCCGGACGGACGACGCGGTCGACGACGTCGTCGGGTTCTTCGTCAACACGGTGGTCCTGCGGACCGACGTCTCGGCGGACCCCACCTTCGCGGAGCTGCTGGGCCGCGTCCGGGCCACCGACCTGGCCGCCTACGAGCACCAGGAGGTGCCCTTCGAGCGCATCGTCGAAGAGGTCAACCCACCGCGCTCGCCCGGCCGCCATCCCCTCTTCCAGGTCATGGTCCAGCTCCAGCACGCAGCAAGTGGCGGGACGCAGTTGACCGGTCTGCGGACGACGGAACTGGAGGTCGCCTCGACGGCCGCCAAGTGTGACCTGGTCATCGATGTCGAGGAGCGGCTCGATGCCGGGGGAGCACCGGCCGGTCTGGCCGGAGCCCTGACGTACTCGACCGCGCTGTTCGACGAGGCGACGGGCAAGCGACTAGCCGAGGGCCTGCACCGGCTGCTCACACAGGCGGCCGAGAACCCGGACCGGCGGATCGCCGACTTCGACGTACAACCTGTCGATGTACGACGACCTGGCGACGTACGACCGGTCGGCGAGCGGCAGCCCGTCGCGAGCCCCGCGGCCCCGGCCCCGGCTCCGGCTCAGGCGCAGGACGAAACAGCGGCCGCCGCCGGCCCGCGCACGGCGAACGAGGAGCTGCTGAGCGAGCTGTTCGCCGAGCTGCTCGGCCGGGAGACGGTCGGCGTCGACGACAACTTCTTTGCTCTGGGCGGGCATTCGCTGCTCGCGACGCAGCTGATCTCCCGTGTGCGATCGGCCCTGCGGCTCGAACTGCCGGTCCGCGCGTTCTTCACCGCCCCGACCGTCGCCGGAGTCGCCGCGTACCTGGAGACGGCGGCACCCGCGCGGCCCGCCCTGCGCCCTGCCGCGGCCCGCTGACAGGGGGCCTGCACGGGCCCCGACCATCCCCGACCACCACACCCGGGAGACGGACCTCATGCTGACCTTGTCCGGACTGGAAGCCGCCGCACCCGCATCGGCCGTCGAAGCCGCATCGGCCATCGAGGAGATCGCCGACCAGCTGGCCGGCCAGCACGAGGAGTTGCTGCGCCGTCAGCGGCGGCTCGCCGAGACCCACGCCGAGGCCCTGCGGCTGCTCAGGTCCGGCGCCGCGGGCCCCTCGGACCAGGCCCTCCAGGCCGAGCTGCCGACCGGCGACGACACCCTGAGCAATACGGACCTGAGCAGTACGGAGCTCAGCAGCACGGACCTGAGCAGCACCGAACGGGCGCTGCTCAGGCTGGCCGCCGAGGGCTGCACCGACGCCGCCGCCGCGAGCCGGCTGCACGTCTCGCACCGCACCGCCCGCCGCATGATGGCCGCCCTCATGGAGCGCCTCGGGGCCCGCAGCCGCTTCGAGGCCGGCGTGAAGGCCGCCCGCCTCGGCTGGCTGTGACCGACCCGGCCCCCTCCGCACGCATCGATCACCCCGGTCGATCACCCCGAAAGGACAGCCCCTTGACTCCTCCCCCCCCCGGTTGATGCGGAGGGATTCCTAGCTCACGCTGCTTGCCTCCTCGGCGAGGAGGCGAGTCTTACGCGATCGGCGCTAGCCGGGTGCGAGACCAGCCCGGACGAGCATCACGCGGGCGGAGTTTTTGTCCCTGGGGGACACGGTTCCGCAGGCGGTGCACGTATACGTTCTCTCGGAAAGAGGTAGGCGGTGCTTGGCTCTTGCACCACACGCAGCACAGTCCATCGTCGTATGCTTCGGATCCACCAGATACAGGACACGCCCGTGTTTGCGGGCCTGTTCGAGCAGGGCTTTCTTGGTGGCGCCGATCGCCGCGTCGGCGGCCGTGCGGGCCATGGTCGACTTCGCCAGGAAGCGCGGCCTGAAGTCCTCCACGGCGAGCGCGTCATGGTCGCGGACGACGCGCTTGGCCCACTTGCGGGCGGTGTCCTGCCGCTGCGCGGCGATCTTGCGGTGGAGTTTGGCGGTCTGCCGTTTCGCCGTCTGGTAGCCCTTCGAGGCGGGCTGCCCCTGCGCGGGCTTCCTGCGGGCCATCATCCGCTGGTAGCGCGCCAGCTTCTGCGCGGCCGACCGCCCGTGCCGGGCGTGCGGCAGATCGTGTGCGTCGGATGTGGTGGTCGCGGTCTCCTTCACGCCCCAGTCGATGCCGATCACCCGCCCGGTGGCGGGCAGCGCCTCGGTCGGGGCGGGCACCACGAAGCTAGCCCACCAGTGCCCCACCGCATCCCGGTACACCCGCACCGAGGACGGCGCCCCGGGCAACTCGCGCGACCACACCGGCCGCACCACAATCCCGCGGCATCCCGGCCCGGCGTGCCATCGGCAGACCGGCCTTGATGTCCCCCAGCGCCTTGGACCGCGACTTGGCGAAGTCCCGGACCAGTTGCTGCTGGACGACCGACGATCCTTCCCGCAACCACGTCATGGCCCGCCGGGCGTCGGTCAGCATCTTGTCCAGCCGCGTCGGACCGCACTCCTCGCCGTCGGCGCGGGCCTTCTTCGAGCGCGCCACGCACTCGTTCCAGATCCACCGGCAGCGCGCCCACTCCGCCTCCAGCCCGGTGCCGGCCGTCGACGACACGCGCAGACGGTAGGTGTACCGCGCGTGCGCGGACTCCTGGTTCGTCGTCGATGCCGTCATCCCAGCAACCTAACCGCCGCCACTGACAATGCCGGGTTCGCACAGAAGGCGAACCGGCATACCTCTGCCCCGCATACGCGGGAGCTTCGATTCCTCCCCCGCCCGAAGGCAGGGACATCCACGAAGGAGACATGGTGAACAACCCCCTCGACGACGCAGAAGGCTCCTACCTCGTCCTGGCCAACGCCGAGCACCAGCACTCGCTGTGGCCCGCGTTCATCGACGTACCCGCCGGATGGTCCGCCGTGTTCGGCGCGGACACGCGCACCGCCTGCCTCGACTACGTCGAGAAGCACTGGACGGACCTGCGCCCCGCCTCTCTCGTCGCCGCGATGGACGGGGCCTGAGCGATGGCGATGCGCAACACCACGCTGGTGCCCCTGCACCGCACGCCCGACGCCCGGCGGACCCTGGTCGGCCTGAGCTTCTTCGGCGGCGGCACGGCCCCCTACCAACCCTGGGCCGCCGCCCTGCCCGCCGGGACGGACCTGGCCGTGCTCTGCTACCCCGGCCGGGAGGGCAGGTTCGCCGAGCCCTTCGCCCGCGACTGGGCCGAACTGGCCGCCGACGTCACACGCGCCCTGCGCGAGGCCGCGGACGACCTCGGCCCGTACGTCCTGTTCGGGCACAGCATGAGCGGCTGGATGGCCTTCGACGTGGCCGCCCGGCTCGACGGCGACACGGCGCACGGGCCCGAAGCGCTCGTCCTGTCCTCCTGCAACGCCCCCGACCGCGGCCTCACCGACAACGAACGCCGCCCCCTGCCCGGCGACGCGGACGAACGCATGCTGCGGTGGCTGGAGACCCACGGCCTGCTGCCCCCGCACGTGCGCGAGAACCCCGGCCTGACCGAACTGGCCCTGGAGCTGATGCACGCCGACATCGCCGTCCGGGACACCTACGCCTACGACGGCGCCGCGCTGAGCATGCCGCTACAGGTGCTCACCGGCGCCGACGACCCGCTGATCAGCGCCGACGTGACCGACCGGTGGCGGCGCCTGGCCCACGGCCTGTACCGGCACGACGTGCTCGACGGCGGCCACTTCTACACCCCGGAGATCTGGCGGACCCTCCCGAGCCGCATCGCACCGCTCCACGCCGCCGCAACCGGCTCTGCCTTCTGATCTGCCCCCTGAGGAGTGACCCGTGTCCCCCGTGCCCCCTGCGTCCCCCGTGTCCTACGCCCAGCGCAGGCTGTGGTTCCTGAACCGCGTCAACGGCGCATCGGCGGTCTACAACTGCCCGCTCGTGATCCGGGTGCGCGGCGACCTCGACCGCGCCGCCCTGGCGGCGGCGCTCGCCGACCTGGCCGACCGGCATGACGTGCTGCGCACGGTGTACCCGGGCGTCGAGGGCGAACCCGTACCGCACCTGGTCGACCGGCGGCCCGGGCTCGACGTGGTCGCGTGCGAGGAGGGCGAACTCGCCGGCGCGCTGACCGCCGCCCTCGACCGCGGGTTCGACCTGACGGACGAACTCCCGCTCCGGGCAACGGTGTTCGCCCTCGCACCGCAGGAGCACGTGCTGGCGCTGGTGCTCCACCACATCGCCTGCGACGAGGGATCCTGGCAGCCGCTGCTCACCGACCTGGCGACGGCGTACGGGGCCAGGACAGCGGGGCAGGCACCGCAGTGGCAGCCGCTGCCGGTGAGTTACGCGGACTATGCGGTGTGGCAGCGGGACCTGCTGGGCGAGGCGGACCAGCCGTCGGGCCTGCTCGCCACGCAACTGTCGTTCTGGCGGGATCAACTGGCCGGATTACCGGCCGAGTTGGAGCTGCCGTTCGACCGGCCGCGCCCCGCGATCGCCGACCACCGCGGCGACTGCGTACCCGTGAAGCTCGACGGCGAACTGCACCGCCGTCTGCTCGTGGTCGCCGCCGACCACGGCTGCACCACCTTCATGGTGCTGCAAGCCGGTCTCGCGGTGCTCCTCTCGCGCCTCGGGGCGGGTACGGACATCCCGATCGGCACCGCGGTGGCCGGGCGCCTGGACGACGCGCTGGACGGCGTGGTCGGCTTCTTCGTGAACACCCTGGTCCTGCGCAGCGACGTATCGGGTGATCCGGCTTTCGGTGAGCTGCTGCACCGGGTACGGGACACCGACCTCGCCGCCTACGACCACCAGGACGTCCCCTTCGAGCGGCTTGTCGAGGACCTGAACCCCGAGCGGTCCCTGGCCCGGCATCCGCTCTTCCAGGTCATGCTGACCCTGTCCAGGGGAGAGCAGGGGACGCTCGCGCTGCCGGGCCTGACCTGTACCGAGGAAGAACTGGACCACGGCATAGCCAAGTTCGACCTGACCGCCGACTTCCGCGAGCAGCGCACGCCCGACGGCGAGGCCGCCGGGATCGAGGGCACCCTGGAGTACGCCACCGGCCTGTTCGACCGGGCCACCGCCGACCACATCGCCGACGCCCTGCCCCGGCTGCTCCGACAGCTCGTGACGGACCCGGAGCGGCCCATCAGCGCGGCCGACCCGCTCTCCGCCGAGCACCGCCACCAGGCCCTGGTCGCCTGGAACGACACCGCGACGCCCACCAAAACGGACACCGTGCCCCAGCTGTTCGCGGCACAGGCCGCGCGCACCCCGCAGGCGACGGCCCTGGTGTGCGGGGACACGCGGCTCACCTTCGCCGAACTCGACACGCGCGCCGACCTGCTCGCCCGCCGCCTGCGCGCCCGGGGCGCCGAGGCGGAGCGGGTGGTCGCGCTCGCCCTGCCCCGCACGGCCGAATCCGTCGTCGCGATGCTGGCGGTCCTCAGGACGGGTGCGGCGTATCTGCACCTCGACCTGGAATATCCGCCGGAGCGGATCGCACACATGCTGCGCGACGCCGCACCGGTCGCCGTCGTCACGGACACCGCGACCGCGGCCACACGCCAATTCGGCGAGCTGCCCGCGGTGTTCACAGACCGCCGGGACGAGACACCACCACCCGGCCCTCTGCCCGACCTGACAGGGCCCATACGCCCGGACAGCGCCGCGTACGTCATCTACACCTCCGGATCCACCGGCCGCCCCAAGGGCGTGGTGACCCCGCACACCGCCCTGAGCAACCTGTACGCCTTCCACCGCGCGGGCCTCATCGCGCGCACCGAGGCAGCCACGGCGGACCGTCGCCTGCGGTCCGCCGTCACTGCCTCGCTGTCGTTCGACACCTCGTGGGAGGCCCTGTTCTGGATGCTGGCGGGCCATGAACTCCACGTCATCGGCGACGAGATCCGCCGCGACGCCGCCGCGCTGACCGCCTACGTCAAGGCCGCCGGGATCGATGTCCTGGACGTCACCCCCACCTACGCGGAGCACCTGCTCGACGAGGGCCTGCTGACCGCGCCGGGCGCGCCCCGGGTACTGCTGCTCGGCGGGGAAGCCGCAGGACAGCAGCTGTGGACCCGCGTACGCCAGGCGGCGCCCGACACCCTCTGCTACAACCTCTACGGCCCCACCGAATGCACCCTGGACGCGCTGTGGTGGGACGCCGCGGACAGCCCGCAGCCGCTCATCGGCCGGCCGATCGGCAACACCCGGGTCTTCGTCCTCGACGAGCGGCTGCGCCCTGTCGCGCCGGGTGTGCCGGGCGAGCTGTACGTGGCGGGACCCGGCGTCGCCCGCGGCTACCTGGGCCGCCCGACCGTCACCGCCGAACGGTTCGTCGCCTGCCCCTGGCCCACGGCCGGGCAGCCGGGGACCCGCATGTACCGCACCGGTGACCTGGTCCGCTGGGACCGCCGGGGCAGGCTCGACTACCTGGGCCGCGTCGACGACCAGGTCAAGCTGCGGGGTTTCCGTATCGAACTCGGCGAGGTGGAGGCCGCGCTGGCCCGCTGCGAGGGCGTGGCGCAGGCCGCCGTGGCCGTGCGCGCGGCAGCCGGGGGCGATAAGCGCCTGGTGGGGTACGTCCAGCCGGCCACGGACGGCCAGGCCCCGGACGCGCGCGAGCTGCGCGGCCACCTCGCCTCGGTACTGCCCGACCACATGATCCCGTCGTTCTTCCAGACGGTGGAGCGGCTGCCGATGACGCCCAACGGCAAACTCGACCGGGACGCGCTGCCGGACCCCGACCTCGCCCACCGCCCCACCTCGCGCGGCCCGCGCGGACCCTACGAGGAGGTCCTGTGCGACCTGTTCGCGCAGGTCCTGGGGCTGAGCCGGGTCGGAGCCGAGGAGAGCTTCTTCGACCTGGGCGGCCACTCCCTGCTGGCCACCCGGCTGCTCTCCCGGGTACGCACGGTGCTCGGCGGCAAGCTGACCATCCTGGACCTGTTCCAGGCGCCGACCGCCGCCGGCCTCGCGGACCGCCTGACCGAGGGCGCGCGCCGCGACCCGCTGGCGCCCCTGCTGCCCCTGCGCACGGGCGGCGACCGCCCGCCGCTGTTCTGCGTGCACCCGGCCGCCGGGATCAGCTGGAGCTACGCGGGCCTGCTCGGCCACATCGACGCCGACTATCCCGTGTACGGGTTGCAGGCCCGAGGGCTCACCGACGCGGCGGCGTGCGGGGGTTCCTGGCGCGCCATGGTCGAGGACTACGCGCGGCAGATCCGCTCCGTACAGCCCGAAGGCCCCTACCGGCTGATCGGCTGGTCCTTCGGCGCCGTCATCGCCCACCTCCTGGCCACCGACCTCCAGGCCGCCGGAGCCGAGGTCGACCTGCTGGCCCTGCTCGACGGCTACCCACCCGAGTCGGTCCCCGACTACCGCCCCCTGGACGAAGGAAGCCCGGAGACGTTCGCCGAGCTCCTGGACTCCCTGGGATACGACCTGTCCGCGTCCGGAGGGCAACCGATGTCCGGCGGACAGCCGATGGACTTCGACGCCTACGAGCGGGCGGTCCGCCGGCCGGGCAGCACCCTCGAATGGCTGACGCGGGAGGAGGCGGCGGCCTTGGCCAGGGTGTTCGCCGACAACGACCGGATCTACGAGGACTTGCGGCCCCGCACGTACGAGGGTGACGCGGTGTTCTTCTCCGCCACGGAGGGCAAATCGCAGGACGCGCCCGTACCGGAGTCCTGGCGCGCGCACGTGACCGGACGGTTCGAGGTGCACGAGATCGCCTGCGGGCACGGTGAGATAACCCAGCGGGAGCCGATCGAGCGGATCGGCTCGGTCCTCGCCGGGAAGCTCGCCGAACTCGACGCCTCGCGGCCTGCGGTGTCTGCGATGCCTGCGGTGGGTGAGCGATGAGCGAGCTGACGCGCCCGGACCCGTCGTCCCGCCAGGGCGAGCCGCCCGGCCAAGGCTCAGCGGCCAACCAGGGCTCGGTGTCCGGGCGTGACTTCCGGTTGTTCTGGTTCGGGGAGACGACCAGTCTGCTCGGCAACTCGATCGCCGTGGTGGCGCTGCCGCTGGTCGCCGTCCTGACCCTGCACGCGAGCACCTTGGTCGTCGGCCTGCTGACCTCCGTCGCGTATCTGCCGTGGCTGATCCTGGGCCTGCCCGCGGGCGCCTGGGTGGACCGACTGCCCCGCCGCCCGGTGATGCTGGTCGCCGACGTCGTCGCCTTCGTCGCGTTCGTGAGTGTTCCGGTCGCGGCCTGGGCAGGCGTCCTGACCATCGCGCAGCTGCTCGCGGCCGCGTTCGTCGGCGGGTGCGCCAACGTCTTCTTCACCACCGCGCAACGCGCGTTCCTGCCGGTCCTGGTCCGCGACGAAGAACTCCTGGCGGGCAACGCGCGGTTGCAGGGCAGCGAGTCGACCACCGAGGTGATCGGCCCCGGCCTGGCCGGCATGCTCGTCCAGGCCTTCGGCGCGGTCACCGGCCTGGTCGCCAACGCGCTGAGCTTCCTGGTGTCCTGGCTGTGTCTGCGCACGATCCGCACGCCCGAACCCACACCCCCGGCCGTCGAGCGGCGCCGGCTGCGCACCGAAGTCGGCGACGGCCTGAGTTTCCTCTTCCGGGACCCGGTACTGCGCTCGCTGGCCGTCTTCAGCGCGGTGTCCAACATCGCGTTGACCGGCATGAGTTCCATCGAAGTGGCATTCCTGGTCCGGACGGTCGGAGCGGGCGAGGCGGCGGTCGGCGCGGTCCTTACGCTGTGCGGTCTCGGCGGAATCCTCGGCGTCCTGTTGTCCCCACGGGTATCGGCGCGCCACGGAACCGCGCGGGCCGTGCTGCTCTGCCACCTGGGCGCGGCACCCTTCACGCTGCTGTTCCCGCTGACCGGCTCCGGATCCGGCCTCGCGTTCTTCGTGCTGGGCGGTGTCGGCTGCAGCGCCGGCGTGGTCGCGGCGTCCGTCATCACCGACACCTTCCGCCAGCGCTACTGCCCGCCGGACCTGATCGGGCGCGTCAGCGCCAGCGCGGCCGTCATCAGCTTCGGTGCCATCGCCGTCGGCGGACTGCTCGGCGGCACGCTCGGCGCCTTGTCCGGCGTCCGGGAAACGATGTGGATGCTCAGCGGCCTCCAGGTAATGGCGACAACCATTCTGCTCTGCGGCCCGATACGACGTATGCGAGATTTCCCGGAATCCGCGCGCGCCATTACGGCGGAGAATACCGAAAAGGCCTTGTCCTAAAGCGTCCTGGCCGTTTCTGCCCCCTGTCCGAAGCTTTTCCCGGTGTGCCGAAAGCGTAAGAATTAAATGGCAAGGGAAAAGCAAGAAAAGCTCCAAATAAAGCTGAAGCGAGGTCTTCATGCACGAGAGCAACTCCCTGGAAAACCTTCCGGCCACCGTCATGCTGCGCAACGACCTGGACGTCGACCGGCTCGCCGCGGATCTCGCGGAACTGAGCGGTTCCGAATTCTGGGCCCTGCAGCGGTCCTTCGAGGACGGCGCCGTCGGAGAGGAGTCCGACGTGGACTGGAAGGTCCTCTCCCTGCGCGCGCCGGGCGGAGACCTCACGCGCACCGACCCCGGCGGCCCCGGACGCCAAGGATTCGCCGACACGCCGCTGCTGGCGAAGGCGCCGTACCTGCGCCAGGTCCTGTCCGAGCTCGGTACCGAACTGCGCAGTGTCCGCCTGATGGCGCTGGCCCCCGGCGTCTGTGTCGAGGAGCACTCCGACACCCCGCTCGGCCTGCCCTACGGCTACGTACGCCTGCACATCCCGCTGGTCACCAACCCCGACGCGGTCATGGTCCTCGACGGGGTCGAGCAGCGGTGGCAGCCGGGCACCCTCTGGTACGCCGACTTCGAGCGCCCGCACTCCCTGCGCAACACCGGGCAGCGCACCAGGATCCACCTGGTCGCCGACGTCGCCACCAACGACAGCCTGCTCGCCCTGTTCCCGGACAGCTTCCGCGCCGAGCTGCCGGCCAGCGACATCGCGTACTACCGCCCCGTCCTGCCGCTCACCGCGCGCGAACTCGCCGAGTTCAGCTGCGGCTTCGCGGTGCCGTTCTCCTTCATGGAGTGGGGCGAGCCCGTGGCCGACGACCCGGACAGCGACCTCGCCGCCGAGGTGAGTGCCGAGGACGACGTACTCGTCCTGCGCGTCGAGGGGCGCGGGCCGGTGGAACTGCTGCACCTGGGCGCCGGCGAGTTCCGGCTGCTCGGCTGGAGCGAGGAACGCCTGCTGCGCTTCGACCTCTTCGACGAAAGCCCCCGCGTCGAGCTGTCCACCCGGCGCGGACGCCGCCGCCAGGTGGTCGTACGCAAGGCACGCACGCTCGCCACGGCGTAACGGCTCCAGCCGCGCACCCTCGCCACGGCCTGACGGCTCCAGCCGCCGCCCATCCCCATCCGCCAATTTCTCTTCTACCGCTTGGGACAATCATGCAGACGCTGACCGAAACGCCCGCACTCGTCGAGCACGGATTCGCCCGCTGGGACCTCGCCGAGATATTCGGCATCACCGAATCCGACCCGGCCTTCCAGAACCTGCGCGCCGAATTCGTCGACCTCCCGCCGGACCCCTACGCGACCGAGGCGGGGCGCAACCGCCGCTACGCCCGCGGCATCTTCCTGCCGTGGTCGCGGGAGTTCAGCTGGATCCCCGATTCGCACTTCGGCGACGAGGGCTGGATGAACGGCTACTGGCAGGCCGACCACAACCCCGAGTACGTCGGCGTGCTGCGCAAGCTGCCCGCCATGAGCGAGTCCGCCCGCAACAACCCGATCATCCGCGAGATCGTCGACTTCGACTTCGAGCAGACCCGCTGGTCGCGCAGCGACCTGGCGTTTCCGCTGCACGTCGGCGTCCACCTCATCAAGCTGGCGGTCGACGACGACGGCAACGAGGCCATCTCCTCGCCCAACGAGCTCCACCAGGACGGCGAGCCGTTCGTCTTCGCGCACCTGGTCTACCGCAGCAACGTCGACGGCGGCCTGAACGTCATCGCCCCGCCGCAGTACCGGGGCAAGCAGCCCGAGGACGTCCCGGCCGACGAGGTGCTCGCCGAGTTCGAGCTGACCAAGCCGCTGGAGTCGTACGGCGTGACCGACGTGAAGGTCAGCCACTACGTGTCGCCCATCAAGCGCGGCGCCGGCACCGAGCCGGGCGAACGCGCGGTCATCCTCACGGACTTCACCCCGATGCGGCAGCACATCTGAGGTCGCCGCGGCCGGGTGCTCCCCGCACCCTCCGCCCGCCGTGACCCACCCCACCACCCCACCACCCCACCACCCCGCGACATCGCAGAGAGGTCAGCGAGCCATGCTCACCGAAAGTCAGATATCGCAATACCGGTCCGAGGGATTCCTGCTCCTCGACGACGTCTTCGACGCCGACGACATCGCCGCACTGCGACGCGAGGTGACCGACCTCTACGCGACCGAGCACCCCGGCCGCATCTTCGAGGAGGACGGCACCACGGTGCGCGGCATCCACGGCTGCCACACCACCGGCGCCCTGTTCTCCCGCCTGGTGCGGCTGCCCCAGCTGCTCTGTGCGGCAGAGGCACTCCTGGAGAGCAAGGTGCACGTCTTCCAGTGCAAGGTCAACGCCAAGCAGGCGCTGCGCGGCGAGGTGTGGCAGTGGCACCAGGACTACAGCGTCTGGGGCAACAAGGACGGCATGCCCGAGCCGCGCGCCGTCAACGTCGCCGTCCTCCTGGACGACGCGACCGAGCACAACGGCCCGCTCCTGGTCGTGCCCGGTTCGCACCGCAACGGCGAGATCGCCCCCTGGCACCCCGAGACCGCGGGCACCTCGCAGTGGGAGGCCGACCTGTCGTCGAAGCTGAAGTTCGCCCTGGACGCCGAGCAGATGGCCAAGGTGACCGCCGACTCGGAGATCCGCTCCGTCGTCGGCCGCGCCGGAAGCCTGCTGTTCTTCGACCCCTGCATCGCGCACGGTTCGGGCGCCAACATGTCGCCGACCAGCCGCACCATGGCGTTCGTCAGCTACAACAGCGTCGACAACGAACTGCGCGACGTACCCCACCCGCGCCCGGAGTTCGTCGCCTCGCGCGACTACCGGCCGCTGGAACTCGTCGACGGAGGCCTGATCGCATGAGCGACGTCGACGGTTCACTGATCCAGCAGCTGGTCGAGGCCATCGCCCGGCACCGGGACGCGGTCGCGGTCATCGACGGCGGCGTCCGGCACACCTACGCCGAACTCGACGCCCTGTCGGCCGAGATCGCCGGCGGCCTGGCCGCACAGGGCATCGGCCCCGGCGACGTCGTCGACGTACACGCCACACGCTCCTGGTCCCGCAGCGCGGCGGTCCTGGGCGTCTGGCGCGTCGGCGCCGGGGTGCTGTCCATCGACCCGGCCATGCCGCCCGCCTGGACCACCAAACTCGTACGCAGCGCCGGCTGCGCCATGATCCTGCGCGACGAGGCGTGCCCACCGGTCGACTCGCACGTCCCGCAGCACACCTTCACCTCGATCCGCGGCACGCGGCGCGACGAAGTGGCCACCGGACCGATCTGCTACGTCATCCCCACCTCAGGCTCCACCGGCGACCCCAAGGCCGTCGCGGTACCCCCGGTGGTCCTCGCGGACCTGGGCAACTGGCACGTCGCCCGCTGGAGCCACGACCGCGCCCCGCACACTCTGCACATGTCGTCCATAGGCTTCGACATGGTCTACGAGGACACGGTGGCGACCTGGCTGGCCGGCGCGACCCTGATCATGGTGAACGACCACGACCGCCTCGATCCCTTCACGCTGCTCGACATCATCAGCGAGCACCAGGCCGCCCGCCTCTTCCAGCCCGTCGTCGGCCTGCACGGCCTGGCCGCCGCCGCGTGCGTCGCGGGCGTCGAGACACCGAGCCTGCGGGAGATCTCGGTCGCGGGCGAGCAGCTGGTCATCAACGACGAGGTACGCAAGTTCTGCGCCGCCGGTGATCTGACCCTGGTCAACCAGTACGGGCCCAGCGAAACCCACGTCGTCACCCAGTACCGCCTCTCCGGCGAAGTCACCGACTGGCCCGACCGCCCGCCCATCGGAACGGCGGTGGTCGACGCGGAGCTGCTGTGCCAAGTGGACGGGGTATTGCGCCCGTTCACCTCCGGCGAGACCCGAGAGCTGGTCATCGCCGGGAACTGCGTCGGGGTGGGATACGCCGGAGACGAGGAGCTCACCGCGCACAAATTCCGGGAGGTCCCTCACCAGGACGGCCGGCCGCGCCGCTGCTACTTCAGCGGAGACCTGGTCACCTTCGACGGCACCCAGTTCCACTTCGTCTCCCGCCTCGACGACCAGCTCAAGGTCAATGGCTACCGGGTCGAGCCGGGCGAGGTGGAGTCCGTGCTCGCCGGGGTGCCCGGAGTGCGCCGCGCCGCGGTCGTGGGGGTCAAGGTGGCCGCCTCCACTCAACTGGCCGCGTTCTACACGAGCGTGACCGGAGCAACGGTCAACGAGCAGGATCTGAGGGACGCTTGCGCAACCCGCCTGCCCCGTTTCATGGTTCCACGGCACTTCACCGAACTGACCGCACTGCCCTCGACACGGAACGGAAAGATCGACCGGGCGAAGCTCCGCGAGACGTTTTCCGCCGATTGAGGCGCAATGGGTGACTCGTGCACCCTTCCCCTTCCGCACGGGGCAACTTGGTGAACGGGCCGGTCCATGGATTCGGGGCGGGCCGCGCAGCATCCTGGAAGAGCGAAAGGGAACGGCCGCACCACCAGCGGCAGGGACGTCCCCAGCGTTGCCACCCCCCCTCGATTCCAGGAACAACAGGAGAAACCATGAAGTCTGCCCGAGTGTTCGTGCTCAGCGTCCTGTGCCTGCTGACCCTTGGCGCGGCGGCCGGAACCGCCGCCGCTGAGACCGACCACCCCCGCGCCCGGACGACGGTGTCCTCGGCCGCGTGGGACAACGGCGACAGCGGCTGGGGCCGCCTTCCCTAATGATCTGAATGACCTGCGTGGACCCGAAGAGAAAAGGGGCCGGAGTCGTGAGCAATGAACTCGGGGAAGCAGTCGGCAAGATCAGCCACCGGGAGAGAGAAGTTCTGGGACACGTCGCACGCGGGGACACCTACCGCGAGATCGCCCGGCGCATGGACGTAAGTCCGCACACCGTCGACACCTACATGCGCCGGATACGCGCGAAGACAGGAGCCCGCAATCGCATGCACCTGCTGCTCCTCGCCCTGTCGGCCGAGGGCTCGCTGACCGGCGCGATCCAGGACACGGACCCCATGACGGCGCCGGAGCTCTCCGACCACCCGCACCGGACCACGGCCTGACCGCGCTCCACGAACGCAAGAACCCCGCCTGTCACGCGTGCACGTGACTGTTGGTCCTGACGTCAGAGAGGCAGAATGCTCGCCGCGGCCACGGAGCCGCAGCGCCCTGACCCACCCCATCCACCCCCGCATCGACCGGACATGCGGCAGATCGGAGAAGCAGCATGCCCGGACAAGGACAAGAACAGGGGAAAGAAAAGGGCAAAGAAGAGGGAGCCCTGAGCCGGCCGATCCAGTCCTACGTAGAAGAGCTGGCCCTGTGCGTAGAGGCGAACGGCACCAAGGGCCCCGCCCTGCTGTGGCCCGAGGAGCCCACCACCCTCCCGGCCCTCGTCAAGCTGCCCCGGCCGGATCCCCCGGAGCCGGTCGACGCCGCCGCTCCCGTGCCGGGCGGACCGGACACCGAGCCACTGGCGGCGGAACTCGGCCGCAGACTGCGGCGGCGGGTGCACCCCTTCTACCGCTTCCTGTCCGCCGATTCTCCCGCCACGAAGGGCGAACCGAGCGGCAGCGGTTCCACCGTCACGGTCCTGGAGGGCGCCTGCCGCTGCGATCTGACGCGCGCCGGCGAAGACCCGGCCCCCGGACCCTCGCACCCCCTGGGCATGCGCCTGCGCTCCGGCGGCACGCTGTTCGTCCCCCCGGACCACACCTACCTCCTGTCGGAGATCCACGCACCGACGACGCTGCTGGAACTTCACTTGGAGGAAGCTGACTGATCTCCCGCGCACCGGACGGCCCCCGTTCGCGTGCCGCGGTGGCATCGCCGCCCGGATCAGGCCTGACCGGCAGAGGCGGAAGAGCCCGCCTCCCCGCCCCCGTCATCGTCGTCATCCAACAACCCGCCCGTGCCGACCGCCACCCCGGCCTGGAAGCGGCTCTCGGCGCCGAGAGCCTGCATCATGTCGGAGATGTGCTTGCGGGTGGTGCGCAGCGACATGCCGAGCCGCCGGGCGATCGTCTCGTCCTTCAACCCGGTCGCGAGCAGCCGCAGGATGGTGCGGTCCAGATCCTTGGCGACCGCCTCCAGGCCGTCGGCGGCCGCGTCGGAGAAGGGCTGCGCCTGCGACCAGGTCTGCTCGAAGACCTCGTAGAGGTAGTGCACGACCGACGGCTCCCGGACGACCACCGCCCCGAGCCGGTTGTCATGGTCGGTCATGAACGCCAGCTCCCGGTCGAACATGATCAACCGACCGGCCAGTTGGTGGGCGGTCCGGTACTCCCCGCCAAGCGCGCTCATCCGGGCCACGTAGGCCTGACTGGGACCGTTGAACCGGGCGGTGTGATGGTAGAGCGTCCGCATCCGCACCCCCCTGGCCAGCATCTGACTGTCCCGATGCAACGCGTCCTGGAGCACCTCGGGGGGACGGGTGCCGCCGGGCTGCACGGTGACCATGTCCTCACGGCAGTTCGCCGCAGCCCGCGTCAACGCGTCCCGCACCTGAGTGAGCCCGGGAATGCGCTCCACGTCAGTGGCGACACTGTGCCGACCGTCCTCGTAATCGGCGGCCAACTGGGCAAACTGATCGCGCAACACATGCAGCCGCGCCTCCTGCTGAGCGATGGCCCGCTCCATCGGCGCGGTAGCCACGGCGGCAACACGCGCCGGGTTCACAGCCCGCAGCTGCCCATCACCCACCCCGCCCCTCTCCACCAGACCGATCCGCAGCAGATAGCTCACCGCATCGCTGACGACCGCCTCGTCGAGCCCGGTCTCCTCGGCTATTCGGACCGGATCGAACTGACCGTGCAGGGCCAACCACCGATAGACGGCGACGTTCTCGGCACTGAGTGTGTCCCCCACGCCGATAACGTTGTCGCCGATCCCCTGATCAACCATAAATCCTCCGCTCGGATGCCGACATTGCCGACACGAACCCCCGCGGCCTCAGCATCACACGCAGGGCCCCTGACCTCCGCACAGAACATGCGGAAGCCCCCCACACGCTGCCCACACCACACAACCAAGCCACCAAAGAGGGCAACCACACAGTGCACTTGCGGGCAACACCCACCACACGACAAGCGACATCCGGGCAACATTCCGGGACACCCCGGCCAAGACCGTGGTCACCGCCCCGGGACCTCTAGGAGGAGGCTGGACGTGCTCGTATGTGCGGCGACCGCCGGAACTAGGCCCTGGCGACGTCACTGGGAGCCCACGACACCCGCCACGCGGCAGCACGGGCACGCACAGGCGCAAAGAAGGCGAGTTCAGCCTCGTCGAAATCCCGGGGATCCTCGCCACACTCCGCCGGGTCCTCAACCACAAAGCCGTGCGCCGACTGGTTCGAGAGCGCGTTGCGCCGCCCTGTCGTACGTGCCGAATGGCCCGCCGCGGCCGCCCGTTCGGCACATCGCTGGGAGTTCGACGACACCGGGGAGGGTCTCGATACCAGCAGTATGGCGCCTGCCGATGACACGCCCGCGGCCCGCCGGCGGGTTCCGGTCTGCCCCTGATCCACCGGACACTCCTGAGGAGGCGCGCAGCAGGGTGGGGACTCTCAGGTGGTGGTGCATCCGGCCGCGGTGAGGGCCCGGTTGATGGTGTTGCGTTCGGGGGTGGTCAGCGGCCGGGTGCGGTCCCGTTCGTTGGTGGGGTCGAAGCCGTAGAGGGCGACGGGGCCGCGGGTTTCCGGGGTGCTGTGCGGCGGGAGGCCGACGAGGTGGGCGAGGACCTGGGCGGCGTAGGGGTTGGGCGCGTACTGGTCGGGGCGGGCGTGGGCGGAGTTCGGTGCGGCGATGCGCAGGCGTGCCTGGGGGGTGAGGAAGGAGCGGCCGATGCCGTGCGGTCCCATCGCTTCTTCGGCGACGGCGAGCTGGTGACCCCACCGGGCCTGTCCGTCGGGGGTGATGAGGATGTAGACGGGCGGCCGCTTGGCCATCGGGGGCGTCCTTTCGGTACGGGCAGGAGGCGGAGCACCCGGTCCGTGCTGCGCGCGCCGGGTTCTACCTGGCTGTGCTCTCCGGGGCTTCTACTGAGCTTCCTGGGGGAGGGGGAGCGGTGGCAACCCGTGGCCAACGTCCGGGGTGGCTGGTTCCATCAGCGAATATGCCCGCTTCAGGGACAGGCTCGGCCGCTGGCGGGAGGCTGAGAGGTGGCCGGCCGCCGCCGCGCGGACATAGTGACGGCCGGGGGTGCCTCCGCCTCGATCGGGGTCCTCGCGCGAGATCGCTCCGGGCGGCAGGGCTGCGCAATAGCCCTGTGAGTGCTGTGATCTCACAGGCCCACCGGGGGCGGCGGCATCGGCGGCTTCGACGGTTGGATGCACCTCGCCGCCAGACGCCCGAATCGAAGATCCTCTGATGCCCGATCGTGATCCACGGGTGCGCAACCCCGTATGGACCCCGGCGGTCTGTATGGCGCCGGAGGAGGGTTCTCCGGCGCCTTTCGGTACAGAGATCGGAGATCAGGTGGGCAGGAAAGTCTGGAGAGTTGCCGTACTCGGTGGCGCGGCGGCGGTGTTCACGGGCGTGGCCGCGGTGCCGGCCGGGGCGGCCGAGGGCGGGGTCTCCTTCACCCGCGTCCAGGTCAACGGCGGCAAGCCGATCGTGATCGGGGTTTCCAAGGAGGTCGCGGCGCCCACCTCCTTCCGGATGACGACCACCAAGAAGTGGAAGTGGCCGGCGGTGTTCCTGTACCGCAGCAGTACGGGGAATTCGGGGGAGCGGCTGTGGCACGCCATCGAAACGAGCGACTGCCATCAGGTGAGCTCGGGCGTCTGCGACTTCAACGAGACGATGTACTTCGACCCCAGCGAGTGGGACATGCGCAACAGCGAGGCCGGAGCCTGGAAGGTCGCGGCCGAGGTGTCCTTCAAGGGCGGCGGCGGTGACACCGACGACAAGGGCCTGACCGCCTACGTCAAGCGCAACTCCCGCCTGAGCGTGAACGCCGCGCCCGAGCCGGTGGCCAAGGGCAAGACCATCACCGTGACCGGCAAGGTCACGCGGGCCAACTGGGAGACGCGGAAGTACGCCTCCTACGGAAGCCGCCTGGTGAGCCTGCAGTTCAAGCCGAGCGGAGCCACCTACTACACCACCGTGAAGAAGGTGCACGCCAATGGCTCGGGCGCTCTCAAAACGACCGTGAAGGCGTCCAAGACGGGCGCATGGCGCTGGGTGTACTACGGCAACACCACCACCGGGCCGTCGACGTCGGCCGCGGACAACGTCGTGGTGCGCTGAGAACCCCTCCTGCCTGCTGAGACGGGCCTGGGCCGATCCTCTTCCTGCGATCAGAGTCCGGGCCCGGCGACGGTCGGTGCGCAGACGGGTTCAAAGGTGGCCTCTGAGCGGTTCTCGCCGTGCGGGATCGCCACACACTCCTGTTGCCGGTCTCTCTGCGCCGCGCGAGAGGGGCCTCATACCCGGGCCCCGGGGGAGGATGAGGGCGCCCGGCATGATCGGGGCATGGATATCGCGGATCAACTGGTGCGGTCGGCGGGCGACGGCGACGTGATCGAGGTAGCCCGGCTGTTGCGGCAGGGGGCTGTGGTGGATGTGCCGGGTTGTGGCGGGCGTACGGCGCTGGACCGGGCGGCGGAGCAGGGGCACGCCGATGTCGTGCGCCAACTGCTCGCAGCAGGCGCCGATGTGGGGCAGCCGGCGGGTGAGTACCAGGAGTTGACGCCTCTGTGCCTGGCGGCCGGCCGCGGGCACACGGCCGTTGTCGACGTTCTTCTCGATGCCGGTGCCCGTACCGGTGTCCAGGGCAGGCTGCGTTACATCCCGCTGGTGCTGGCAGCCACCGCCAGTGATGAGGGGCACCCGGAAACGGTGGACCTGCTGCTGGACCGCGGGGCGGACATCAACGCGGTGATGAAGCACCGGACCGCACTGGACTGGGCGGTCCGGCTCGGACAGGAAGAGATGGTGCACCACCTGCTCGGCCGCGGAGCCATCCTCTCGGCCGGCACCCGGGCCGCCGCGCGCGAACACCTCGAGCATCATCCGGAGCAACGACCAAAGACGGAGCACCGGCGGAAGGCTGAGCGCATCGCTGCGGCCATTTTTGCCCTGAATGTCGCATCCCGCACGAAACAGCAGCCCGGGACGGAAGGCGGGCATCTGACGTAGCAGTTGCTGAGCATCCCGACGGCGCTGTGAGCCGGGGGGCTTCAGCACGGCTCAATTCGCTGTCACGAAAACACCGGCCGTCTGGCTACGGAGGTGGGCCGGGCGGCGTTCGGGTCGTATGCAGGGGCGGTGCACACACGTGCGATCGGGTGGGACCCCAGCCCGGCGGTGCGGTTGTCGGGTGGTGGGGTGTTCGGGACGCTGTCTCGGCTACTCAGGGGCGTCAACGATGCCGGTGAGGGTGCGTAGGCCCGCGACGATTTCGGCGGCGTCGGGGGCCTGGTCGGGGTCGGTGAGCCATTGGGTCATCAGGCCGGTGAACAGGGCCATCTGCGCAGCGCCCAGGGTGCGGGTGGCGGTGTCGCCGACCTCGTCCTCGGGTGTGCCGAGCAGCAGTGCGGCCAGGCCCCGGCGCCCCTGGGCCTGGCTTCCGGCGAGGTAGCGGCGCAGATCGTCGGAGTGTTCCGCCTGGAGCAGCGCTTCGAGTGTGGCCAGCCATAGCGTCCGGTCGTCCTGGAAGGACTGGATGATCTGCGCCCACATCGCTTCGTAGCGCGCGGCCGGGCTGCTTCCGGCTGAGCCGAAGGAGGCCAGGGTGCGGCCGATCCGGGTGCCCCACTCGTCGATCGCCTCGACGAGCGCGGCGTTCAGGAGCGCCTCGCGGGAGCCGAAGTGGTAGCCGATGGCGGCCATGCTCACGCCGCCGGCCGCGGTCACGATGTCACGCACCGTGGTCCGGGCCCAGCCCTTGTCCTCCAGGCAGCGCCTGGCCCCCGCCAGCAGATCCTCGCGATTTCCCATGCCCGGAACGCTACCCGGTGCATTGCGCGAACGAATGAGACGGTCGTCTTATACAAGCGTATTGCGCGAGCGCCCAACTCCTGAGTACTGTCGTGCCGTACCCACCAGTCGAGGGAGATGTCATGAACCACTGCCGCCCCGCCAACCGCCCCGTCAGCCGCCGCCGTCTGCTCGGCTCGGCCACCGCCGTCCTCGCCGCGGGGGCCCTCGGCACCGGCACCGCCGCAGCATCGGCCCCCTCGGCTGGCGAGCCGATAGGCGCCCTGAACCGCAGCGCGCTGCCTCTGAACGACCTGGACGGGCTCGGCCGCATGATCGGTGACGCCCGCGTCGTGGGCCTGGGCGAGGCCAGCCACAGCGCCCACGAGTTCTTCGTGCTCAAGCAGCGGCTCTTCCGTCATCTCGTCACCACCAGGGGCTTCACCACCTTCGTCCTGGAAGCGAGTTGGAGCACCGGCCTGCGCCTGGACGCCTACGTCACCCGCGGCACCGGCGATCCCGCGCAGATCATGCGGGAGGAGTTCCAGGGCCAGTACGTCTTCTGGAACACCCGGGAGTACCTCGACCTGATCCGGTGGATGCGCCGCTACAACACCACCCACCCCGACCGGCCGCAGCTGCGGTTCGTGGGCAACGACCTCGGCTACGCGGGACCCGACGCCTTCGAACGCGTCACCGACTACCTCACCACGCACCGCCCAGACCTGGCCGGGCGCATGAAAGACCTCTACGCGGAACTGAAGCCGGCGGCCGGGACACAGTCAGGGCCATGGATGTTCACTCAGCTGACCAAGGAACTGTCGGCACGCCAGGCCGAGGCCGACCGGGCCGTCGCAGCCCTGGCACTGCTGCGTGACCACGGCCGCCCCCACGTGGCCGGCCGCGACACCCAGCGTGCGTACACCCGGGCCCTGCAGAACGCCACCGCCATCACGCAGAGCTTCACCGGATACGCCTTCCCCAACGAGCAGTTCCCCGAGCGCATGCGCTACCGCGACCGGGCCATGGCCGCCAACACCGCCTGGTGGCTGCGGCACGAGGGCGGCCGCATCCTGCTCGCCTCCAACAACGGCCACGTCGCCTACACCAGCGACAACCCGGACGAGTTCCCCGAGCCCACCGGCGCCTTCCTGCGCGACCGACTCGGCCCGGACTACGTCAGCATCGGCCTGACCTTCAACCAGGGCACCGTCAACGCCCTGCCCGAACCCACCGCCCAGCAGCCCCTGGAGTACCCCGTCGACCCGGCCCCCGAGGGCTACAACGAGCACACCCTCGACAAGCTCCGCCACCGCGACTTCACCATCGACATGCGCACCGCACCCGCGGCGGCCCGCGCCTGGCTCGCCGCAGCCCGCCCCACCCGCTCCTACGGCTTGTACTGGTCGAGCGACGACCCGGAAACCGCCCTCGGCCGCTCGTACGACATCCTCATCCACCTCCACCAGGTCCAAGCCGCCCACCTTCTCGGGTGACTCGACAGGCGGGAGCAGGAGGCTCTGGTTCGGGGAGATAAGAGTGCTCGCACCCGTCGTCCACGGGGCAGCCTTGAATCCGACTCGTACGGCCGCCTGGTGTTCCGGACTTCGCCGACGAGCTGGTTGGTGGAGCTGACCGAGTCGTACAGGCGGAAGGGCGAGAATGCGCCGAATACGTCCACCACTCTTCTGGATATCCGGGTGGCCGAACTCGTCCATGTCCGGGAGCTGATCCCTGCCGATCCTGCCAAGAAGGGCCGCTTCGGCCGCTGAACGCCTCGCGATGCCGCACCCGGTCTACGGCTATCTGACGGTGGGCACCGGAGCTGGCAGATGAGGGCGCCGGACTCGGCGCGTTTCGCGCGCTGGAAGTGTCGTGGACCATCGGTTGTCCGGCCCGGTCGAGGAGGAGGGACGGGGTGGTGATCCACCGTCGTTTCCGCGGTCGGCTCTGGTAGCTCCACCCCACATGCTCTACGGCGGTTCGGACGAGGACACTCTGAATGCGAGGTTGCGGCTTCAGGCCTGGGGCGGCGCGGAGGCGAGCGGCCCCAGGCCCTGCCGATCCACTGACCACACGGGCTGCCTGTCCGTATGCCTGCTAGAGCGGTAACCCCCTTCCCGGGCCTTGTTGCAGGCCATCCGGGCCGTCACCGTTTCCTGCGTGTCCTGCAACTCAATGTCCGCAAGGGCACTCGGACAGACATGATGCCGGGAGCACCCCGGGGTGGCAGATAATTCAGGCCGCGCCAATACTATTTCTTCCCGTTAATCCCGAGAATGCATTTCGTTGGACAACTTGGAACCGTCTTATTAGCGAGTTGCTGCAAGACCTCCTGGATAGTGGTATGGGGATTGATATTGCAAGGCTGATTGCTCGGGTGGAACCGTGGCGCTGCATTTTCTCGACCAGGGCTATTGAATTGCGCCGGAAATGCGGGGCAATTGAATTGTCGAGGCGCAGCGAAAAGGCGCGCGGCGGACGATCGGAGAACGGTCGTGGGCAATTCGAACCCCAGCGTCACAGCGGAACAGATGTCGCAGGTGACGGAGGAAGATTTCGAGGACATCCAGCGCACATCTCGCGGATACTGCCGCGCCGTGGACGGCACCCGCTCCCGCAAACGGATGGACGGCAGCGCGAGCGTAACGCGCGCGGGATACGCACCGTACGGAACCGACGACGTGGGCGATGACGTGGCGCAGGATGCCGTCCTGCGGTTTGCCAAACGACTCGGGGAGATCACACAGCGCTGCGCGGTCGCCGCACAATGGATCGCCTCGCGCGCGCCGGCCGCCTGGCAGTACGTGCGACGCGACGGGGGAACCATCGTCGTCAGCCGTACCGCCATCCGCTACTGGGCAGTTCGGGACGCTGCCGCAGCCAACGGCTACCGGCTGGATGGCAAGCCCGACGCCGTCGACGCGCGGCATGGGGTCCAGGTCTTGCGCGGCCTCCCGCACGCCGACACGCTGCAGACCCTGGCCCTGGCGCCCTGTCTGGCCGCCCACAGCGGCGCGATCTTCCGGGCGGCCTGGGGGAGCGGGAGCGGCTACCGGACCCTTGCGCTGCTCCTCCAGGTCGCCGGCCGGGCCGACGACCTGGGGCTGGCGGCTGTGTTCGGAACGGTGGCACAGGCGCTGTACGGCGGTCCGCGGACCTCCTCGTCCAAAGTGCAGCGCGCGCGGGATGCCGCGGTCCTGGAATGGCGCGACCTGAGCGGTCGGCTGGATGCGGCACGCGATGAGCTTGTCTACCGCGGCGCCCGCGTGAGCCAAGCCGCATAGCAGCCGCGCAAAGGGCTCCGGAAAACCTTATCCGGAGCCCTTTATTTGTTGCCGAAAATCATGAGGGAATATCTCCTGTGGTCGGTATTCGGGGCGCTCTGCGCCCCGTATTTATGTGACGCCGGGAAAATATTCCGTTCCCCTTGCGGGATTCCAGTGAAGGGAGATTTTCCATGGATCCCGGTGCCGCACTCGCTCAGTTACGCCGTGCCGTTGGCGGACTCGATTCCATCGCCGCGCATCCCGCACGGGACTGGAGCGGCGAACTGATCGACGTCCTGGAACACATCGCGGCACTCGACGAGTGGATCAGCCGTGGCGGCTTCCTGCCGGGTGACTGGCGTACCGCTGCCCGGCCCGGCCGCTGACAGACGGGCCGCTCCCATCGACTCACAGCCCCTCCCTCGCCGACGCGCGGGGGGAGGAGCTCTTTCCTGCCTGCCGAGGAGGCGCACGACGTCACGTCCATACAGGGAGTCCCCCTGACCGACTTCCGCGAACTGACCGCCGACTCCTCCAGCGATCACTACGAAGTCAATGTGATCGTCGCCCCGGGCGCGCACGTCGCCCGCAACCGCGCCACCGTGGCGCGCCTGCGCGTGGCGGACAGCCGCGGCTTTGGCGCGCGGACGGCCGCGTCGGGGCGGTACGGACCCTATGCCTGCTGGCACGCCTACCGGGGCGTGCTGTTCCTGCTCTTCTGCGCCTACCCGACGGCCACCGTGCGCACGTGCTGCGCGACCTATCGCGGCCTGCGGGGGTTCGAGGAGAACTTCCAGATCACGGAGTACCAGAACCTCGGGTCTGTGCTGCAGCCCCGCTATATGCGCAGCCCGCCTATGGGAAGAGGCCGCATCAGGCGGCTCTTTTTGACACGGGGGCCGAAATTCGGTGCCGATTGCGTGGGCGGGCGGCTGTCCGTGTGATCGAGGTGCGGGCCGACACCGCCCGCTCTGCGGGCTGTTCGCCCTGGGTGAGGTAGGCCCGCAGGCGCAGTTCGGCGCGGCGGCGGGCCTGGTAGACGGTGGCCGCGGGCTTGGCGTGGGTCCGTGCCCAGCCGGCCACCGAGTCCGTTTCCAGACGGGTACGGCCGATCAGGTCGGCCTCGGTCCGGGTCAGGACTCCGACCCGGACCGCGCGGGCCAGCACGAAGTCGGGATGGCCCCACGGCGGCTTGGGCGGAGCGGAACGGAAACCGGGCGCCACCGGCGCGGGCGCATCCAGCGCCTCGTACAGCGCGGCCAGCGCCCGGCGGTAGGCGGCCCAGCGCAGCCGGACATGCGGACGCGGACGCTCCACATCGATGGTGGCCAGCGCCCCCAGAAAGCCCGTCAGCACCTCGCCCTGCAGATCGAACGATTCCCCGGGGAACTTTGCGGAGGCCCACCGGCAGATGCCGGCCAGCGCGGGCAGCGCCATGCCGGCACACGCCAGTGTCCAGGCGGCACCCTGCGCACGGGCCCGCTCGATCAGCAGCCTCCACACCGCGTCGCGGGTGCGCGGCGGGCAGCGCCCGCGCATCAGCCGGCTGCGCAGCTCATCGAGGGGGATGAGGCGATCGGGCAGCCCGGCAAAGGCCCGCCCGTCCACGGAGAGCGGCGCGGGGCCGGCGACCAGCAGGGCAAAGCACTGCGCGGCGGTGTCCAGCGGCAACGGGGCCTGCGCCAGCTGACCCGCGCAGGCGCTGGACCCCCGAGGGCCGTGAGCCATGAGGCGCCTCCCTCCGTGAACCGAAGCGATGCCCCCTCCACCAAGCCGCATGGCCGACAAGCACGGGCCAGCGGGCACCTAAGGCCGACCGCCGAGGGGCTGTCAGACCGCTGTTGCGGCAGGGCGAACTGCCCGGCCGGCGCTCTTGGAGCCGAGGACGGGGAGGAGGACCACGACCTCTGCCCCGGCCGGGCCGTAGCAGGGCTGAGCAGCTCATTCAGGAGCGCTCTGAGATCCGCTGCAGGCGCGTACCGGACGAACGACAGCCGGCAGTGCGCGACTTCTGCGGCCCGTGTCGAAAATGCGCGTCGATTCCGGCCTCTTCAGATGAGGAAGCACCGACCAGAAAAAGGGTGGAGGCCACAGATGGCACAGCCGTATCACTCGGCGCACGAGCACGACGACACCGGGCCGGCCGGCATGCGCCACGCTCGACGCCGGCACCCACAACGGGCCGCTCCGCGAGAGGGCACGCGTGCGCACGGCCCAGCGGGGAGCAGCCCGGCAACGAGCAGGGCACGGACCCGGCAGCGACAGCCGGGTCCTCTTCCGGACCGAGCAGGACTGCCGCGGGCCGGCTGCTCCCTCTCACACGGTCCGCATCCCGCGGCACCAGCCGAGTGCGGGCCCGGTATCAGAGTCCCGGACCGGACCGGCGCGCACGCCGGCCGGTCTGCTACCGGTCCGGACCCGGACTCGCACGGACCGAGCCGACTGCGACGCGGCTGGCCCGGCCCCGACCGCTTCGACACGGCGGCAACCGCACAGCCGCACGAGAACGGCGCCGCAGTCTCCGCCCCGACCTGGTCCTGACCAAGCGCGTGACTGACCGAGATGAGAGGACGCCCGCTGATGATGTCTGAGCACCGCCGCCCCGCGCCGCGCGCCGGCGTGCACACGGCCGCCGTCACCGACGACTGCACTGCCGTGCGCACCGAGCCTCTCGCGATGGCACTCGCCGCAGCTGACGCTGGGTCTTTCCAGCAGCGCGTCACCGTGCGCACGGTGACCGCCATGGCCGGCACCGTAGTAGGACTGACCTTCCTTTTTGGCTTCGGCAATGTATGGACCCTGGCCCTGAGCCTGGGCGTGCCGCCCTGGGTGGCGCCGCTGGTGGCTCCGGCCGTGGACCTGTCGGTGCTGGGCCTGCTGCTGGCCATCCGCCATATGGCGCTGCACGGCGCCGGACGCGAACAAATGCGCCCCGCCCGGCGTCTGCTGATCTTCTCCGGCGCGATGACCCTGGCGCTGAACGTGGCCGACCCGCTCATTACGGGCCAGTTCGGCAAAGCGGCCTTCGACGCGGTCGGGCCTCTGCTGCTGATCGGCTGGGCCGAGGTGGGCCCCGGACTGCTGCAGACCCTCGGCGGAATCCAGCGCGTGCCGAAGCTAGTTGCTACCGCTGACCAGGGCACGATGGCCGTCGACAGCCGCCCTCCGGCTGCCAACGCCCCGGGCGCGGGCGCAGAGAACATTGCTGAGCCGGAGGCGTGCGGGGACGACTTGCTCGACCGGGCCCGGCGCGAAGATGCCCGGCACTGGGAAGCATTCCAACGGCCGATCTCGGCGGACACGCTCCGCAAACGGCTGCACGTCGGCGCCGCCAGGTCCCGGATGCTGGTGGCCATGGTGCGCGCCGAGACGTCCGGGGCATCCTGGCGCCATACGTCAGACGCGACCACAGCAGCGTCGTGAACGCGCTCAACAGGACGGGTGCGTGTGCACAGCTCCCCTCCACCCCCTCGACTCCTGCGACCAGATGGGGCTGCGAGAGCCCGGTCGCGTGGAGGAGGCGGCCGGTGTTCTGGTGGGTGGCAACAGCGGTCTCGGCGATCCTGGCCCCTGTCCCGGAACAGGCGCTGGCCTCGCGAGCACCTCGTCATCGTTCGAGTCGGGTGACGGCTACGGCTTGCCGAGGCCGGAGGGAAGCGGGCCAGAGCCCTGCCTGACGCTCAACACCAGGTGGTCAGCGTGCGAGGAGGTCTAGCACCATGGCGTGGAAGAGGGGCGCGTCGGGGAAGTGGGGGCGCAGGTCACCGAGTACCTTCCATCCCCAGCTTTCGTACAGAGCCCGCACCTTTGGGCGTCCCTGGTCGACCAGGAGCGTTCCATACGGGCGTCTGTTGCTCGGTGCGGAGGTGGAATTGCAGGTCGCGGAGTGCTCGCGAGGGAAAGCCCACGGCGCGGGCGCCGTCGGCCGTGGTGGGACCACAGTTCGGCAGTCACCAGACGGATCATGCTGCTCGCGGCCACCTGTGCCCACTGATTGGTCGTAGGACGATGGTGGCCCCCTCAACGACGGCGCTGAAAGGGGCCACTGTGCTTTCCGGCGTGTGCGTAAGGTCACGCGCGAGTGCAGAAGTTGCCTTCGCGGATGCCGCCGACGAAGGCGGACCAGGACGTCTTTTGGAAGACGAGGGCGGGGCCTTTGTCCTTGGAGTCGCGGACGGCCACTGCGGGTGCGATGTCGGCGGCCTCTATGCAGTTGCCTTCGGCACCGCTGCTGTAGGAGGACTTGAACCAGGCGTCGTCCGGCGCCAGTTCAGAGGACTTGCGGATTCCGTTCATGTTGCCAACTTTCGTTTCAGGTCCCGGTGGATCTCATCGATGAATTTCGGTGTCTCGTTGGGTGCGAGGGCCGAGGCTCGCAGTGCCTCGAACCTGCGGGTGTATCTGCCGACGTCTGGTTTCTTGTCGGTGATGCTGGCCTGGCCGCCGGGCTGGTCGGCCTGGACGATCTTTCCGAGCGGCTCGCCCATGTCCAGCAGCGCGAAGTTCTGGCTGGCGCGGTATCCGGTGGACGCGGCGGGCAGTATCTGCACGGTGACCGTGTCGAGGGCGGCGAGGCGCTTGATCTCCTGGAACTGGTCGGCCATGACCTCGGGGCTGCCGATCGTGCTGCGCAGGCTGTCCTCTCCCAGGATGACCCACAGCGCGCGCGGCTCATCCTTCGTGATCAGGGCCTTGCGAGCCAGCCGGACCTCGACGTTTGCGTCGATGAACTCGGTGGTCGTCTCGTCGACACCCTTCGCGGACAGCAGGAGCTCGCGCGCGTAGGCCTCCGTCTGGAGCAGCCCGAAGACGAGTGAAGGCTGCCAGGCCGCGATGGATTCGGCATCGGTCTCCATGCCGACGTACTCGCGCATGCCCTTTGGCAGGTGGGCGGAGTACGGCACCCACCATCCCTCCTGCAGAGACTCCCGGTGAATGACGAGCAGGCTGTCGACGACCTCGGGTTCCTCTACCCCGTAGTGCCCCAGGAGGTTCTTCAGGTCGGTGGGATTGGGGAGGCTGGTCCTGCCCCTCTCGACGCGCCACAGCTTTTCGTGGGAGAAGCCCAAAGCACCCGCGACGTCGTCGCGTCGCATGCCAAGGTCCTCCCTCATTCTCTCGAGCACCTTGCCCAGATGTACCCGCCGACTCGTCGGCCCCTTCGGTGCGGCCACGCTTCATCCTCTCCGGCGTGCCAAGGCACGCGCCGATCGAGTTGGGCGCTTGCCGCCCGGAGCCGGGTTCAAGCCTCCCCGGGTGCGGTGCGCGCCTCCCCAAGTGCCCTGTGGCTCTGCCTGTGTTGAGAGTGTGCCACCCCTAGTGCAGCTTGCACAGCCAAGAGCTCCGTTGAATGCATATGCCATTCGTCGTGAAAATTGCACACAGCATTGCAGGCCAACTGTGCCATGCAAGACAGTAGTTGAGGCCCGGTGCAGTGCGATGAAAGCGCGGTCCGCATACCGGCTCTGCTACGACCTGCGCCGTACCTCGCCCGACTGACGGCGGCAAACCACCCGTGCACAGCACCCCGGTAACGCGGTCCGGGGGCTTGTGCCCAACGGCCCTACCCCGCACCTCCTTTGGAGCTGAGCACGATGCCCCAAACCCCCGCACCTGCGCCCACGATGCCGGTCACCACCCTGGTGGGAGCGGCGCCTCCGGTGCCTGACCGTCCCCGCGGCGTGCTCTACACCTGCCGCACCAACTCGCAGGCAGTGGCCCGGACGCTGATGGATCTCCGCGGCTGGGCCGAGGCGCACGGCTGGCCGGTCCTTGACGAGGTGTACGACCTGGCTCCGCCCGCTGTCCCGTGCTGTCGGCGGATCGGCTGGTGCACAGTGGAGCAGCTGGTGCTGCGCGGCGACGTGAACTGCGTCATCGCCCCGGCGGAGCGGGAGATTGCCCGGACACCTGCCGAGCGCATCGCGCTGCGGGCGTGGCTGCGCGATGGATCGGTCTGTGCCCTCTATCGGCAGGACTGCTTCCGCCGGGACAGCTGTGTACCGATGAGGCCACAGGGGGCGCGCCCGTGAGGTATTCCGCAGCCCCCGGAGACCGGGCGGCCGAGCCGCCCGCCGACCGCTCGCAGGCGTTGGCCACTTGCCTGCGGCTGTCCGGAGACTCCGAGCATGCCCCGGGCCAGGCCCGCGCGTACGTCGGCCTGACCCTCGCCGACTGGGGCGTGGCCGAGGCTGTCCGCGCGGATCTGCAGTTGATCGTCAGCGAGCTGGCCACCAATGCGGTCATCTACACGCAGAGTCCGGAGATCACGGTCGAGATCATCCTCACCGACGACGAGGCCGCCGTCAGCGTCGGCGACCACGGCCCTCACCGCCAACTCCGCGCCCAGCAGGCTGCGCCCGATGCCGAGCACGGCCGCGGCCTGCTGATCGTCGAGGCCCTGGCGAGCCGGTGGGAGCAGCGCAGGGACGACGCCGGCGGCACCACCGTGCGAGCAGGCATCGACCTGCCCGGCAGCCCCGCGCCTCCCGCCGCCCTGAGCAGCCAGGACGAAACGAATGTTCCCCGAGATCACCCCTGACCATGCCAGAACCCCTTGTGCGGAGCTGGTGTCCGCCTGCGCGCGGCCCTTCTCACGGCTGGAACTGGAAACGATGCCCGTGCACGGGCGGCCGCGTGTTAGGACGCCCCTCCAACAGATGACCTGGACGCTGCCTGCTCGCGACCCGCAGACCCTTTAAGCACATGGGCCTCACTGCTGCAGCATGGAGCTCGTCGCCGGCGGTGACGGACGAACTCTGCAATCAGGCGGTCCTTCTGAGCCCGTTCGCCGCCGCGTTCCCCGGTCCCCGCCAGTTCGTCACGCCGGCCCTCGGCGGCGGCTGGACGATCACGGGCGTGGACTGTCTCACCGGTCGCCAAAACACAGCAGAGATCAAGGCGCCCGAGGATCCCGGCGTGCTCGAGGCGACGCGGGGCTGCACCGCGAGGACGGGCCGACGCGGCCTCCCGTCGGTGGTGTTCCCGGCCGTGAGCGTCTCGAGATCGGCGGTGGTGCGGTGGTGGGAGGCGGCGTGCACGTCGATGAGATCACGGACCGCACCGCGCTCGGCGAGCGCGCGGACCGCGGTGCCGATCACGTCGTCGAGGGCGAGGACCGGTCCGTGATCGGTCATGGCGGGCGGGGACCAGAAGGCCTCTTTGAGGATGTCGACCTCGCACTCCTCGCCCGTATGCGGGTCGGCGGCGATGAGCCGGCCGGAGAGCGGGCTGGTCTCGATCTGCCGGACACTCCAGCCGCGCCGGATGAGGCCGTCGCTGACCGTGCGGGCGATCTCCTCCATGGGAGAGCGGGGTTCTCGGTCGCCACGTCCAGGTCCTGGCTGAGGCGGTCGACCAGGCCGTGGGCCTGTACCGCGTAGCCGCCGGTGAGGACCAGGGGTAGGGCGTGCCGATGGCCACGACGTCGGCCAGGAGTCGGCGGTGCAGGCCGCTCAGGTGCACGCGGCCGAGGTTCCGGCGGCAGCCAGTTCCGGGAAGGCCGATTCCCATGTGTGGCGCAGCGGGCGGCTGATCAGTGTCCGCAACGTGGGCCACTGAGCGGTCAGCAGGTCCCGGTTCAGGAGGCTGATCAGGTCCTGGTGCTGTCCTTCGGCCAGGACGGCGCGGTACATGCCCATCCGCGACCGGGGCTGGTCCAAGGTGTAGGAGCGGCGGCCCGACCAGACCACGTGCAGCGGCAATTCGACGGTGCCGCGCCGGGGGCCCGCCAGGTCCGCCAACCGGGCCGGGAGACGCTTCGCGTACTGCTCGCAGAGCAGCTCGAAGGCGTCGGGAACCGGAAATGACGAGGACGCAGCAGCCATGCCTCTCAGTGCCCCCCCCCCGCGAGGCCTGGTGCGGTCACCCTCACGCCTCAGCTGCGCGTGCAGCCGGCTCGGGGGCAGTCCATCGAGGCGGAGCGGACAAGGGCGCACGGCCCGTGTTGAGCATGCGTGAGCCGCGCTGTCCCCACATCAGGCCGCCGCGTGAGGGTGAGCTCGTCCCAGATGACGGTGTGGCTCAAGCGGTGCGCTCCAGCCCGAGCCGGGCGCGGACCTCGGCGTGGGGGACCCCGGTGACCTCTCCCGCGGCCTGGCGGGCGCGGTATTCGGCGAGCGCGAGGGCGTCCTCGAGGTCGGCGAGTTCCCGGGGGCTGATCAGTACGGCCGCGGGCGTGCCGTGGTCGGTCCGGCACGGTTGCCCGCGTGCGAGGCCGCCCCGAGTACCCGGTGCGCTTCCCCGACCAGGAGAAGCCACAGGAGCCGTCCCCGACCGTGCCCTATCCGATCAAGTTCGACACCCATGGAACGAGCGCAGCAGGGCCCCGTCGGAAGGGCGAATTCGAGGGGCCCCTGCCCTGCAGCGCAGGGGCCCGGTACCGGCGCGTCGCCGAGGCCCCCGTCAGGAGTGACGGGTGCCTCGGCGTGCGGGTCCGCCGGGTTTCATGGCCAGCATCAGAAGAAGGTAAAGCACGTTGATACCGCCAACGGTGGCCCCCCCGGCGGCGGG
>NZ_JBNNJZ010000018.1:41113-45064 GCF_050270335.1 Streptomyces sp. NPDC059900 | reverse complement strand
GTCCAGGTGATCGCGTTGATGGAGAGATGGAACTGCGTGGCCCAGATGTCGTTGCCGCCGCCGACCATCAGGACGCCGAACAGCGTCAGCCATGCCACGCCGAGCCCGGTGCGCACCGGGGCGTTGCGCGGCCGGTCCGCGATGTGGTGCTCGCGTTTGTCGCCGGTGACCCAGGCCTCGATGAACGGATAGACGGCGATCGCCGCCAGGATCAGCGGGAAGAGCGTGAACGGAATGAAGACGCCCAGTTCCGCCGTGTGCCCCCAGAGGTTGATCTCCCAGGTGGGCATCACCCGGATCAGGCCCTCGGAGAAGCCCAGATACCAGTCGGGTTGGGCGCCGGTGGAGACGAGGTCCGGGCGGTAGGGCCCGATCACCCACACGGGGTTGATGGTGGCGATCGCGCCCATGAGTCCCAGCACGCCGAAGACGAGGAAGAAGAAGCCGCCGGCCTTGGCCACGTAGATGGGCAGGAAGGGCGCCCCGACCACGTTCTTCTCGGTTTTGCCCGGCCCGGCGAACTGGCTGTGCTTGTGGTAGAAGACCAGGATCAGGTGGGCGACGACGAGCCCCAGCATGATGCCCGGCAGCAGCAGCACATGGACGCTGAAGAGGCGCGGAATGATGGCGTCGCCGGGGAACTCCCCGCCGAAGAGGAAGAAGGAGATGTACGTCCCCACGACCGGGATGGCCAGGATCGCGCCCTGCGCGAAACGGATGCCGGTGCCCGAGAGCAGGTCGTCGGGGAGGGAGTAGCCGGTGAGGCCGGTGATGATCCCGAGGAACAGCAGCGTCCAGCCGAACAGCCAGTTGACCTCGCGCGGCTTGCGGAACGCGCCGGTGAAGAACACCCGCATCATGTGCACGAGCATCGCGGCCACGAAGACGAGCGCGGCCCAGTGGTGGATCTGCCGGATCAGCAGGCCGCCGCGCACTTCCATGCTGATGTCGACGGTGGACTCGAACGCCCGGGTCATCTGGATGCCCTTGAGCGGCGTGTAGACGCCGTCGTAGATGACTTCGGAGCCGCTCGGCTCGAAGAAGAGCGTCAGCCAGACGCCGGTGAGGATCAGGATCAGGAAGCTGTAGAGGCAGATCTCCCCGAACATGAAGGACCAGTGGTCGGGGAAGATCTTGCGCATCTGGCTCTTGGCCAGCGTATGGATGCCGAGGCGGCCGTCCGCCCAGTCGGCGACCCGCTCCCCCTTGCCGGCCGGAGCTCGCCGTGTGCTGTCCCGGGTGTGCTCGACGCTTTCGCTCATGCGACCCCCCTCAGGCGGCTACCAGGCTAGATCAAGGGATTCCAGGAGCCAACGGGCTTTTCCGGACTGGTAGTCGGGGATCAAGAGACGTCCTGGTCGAGCTGGTCGCGGGCGCGCTCGGGCGGGACGCGTCGGGCGGCCGGGAAGCCGATTGCCCGCTCGACGTGCCGTGTGAGAGATTCGTCTTTTCCTCACGCTCGTCTCCTCAAGGAGCCCGTCATGACGCTCGGCACGGTGCCAGGCCTGGTGCTCGGCGACTCCTCCCGCACTTCGACGCGGGAGCCGCACCACCTGTTCTGAGCCTGTCCTCGGCCTGTTCTGAGCCGAGCGCTCCCGCTCCTCGTCGAAGTGCTGTTCGTGCCCCTGCACGTTCACTCTCTGAGGAGTACTTGTGTCCGAGATCCACTGGATCAGCTGGACCGACGGCGATACCGAGCACACCGCCCGCTGGCACTCCGAGTCCGGAATGCCGCCGCCCCGCCATGTCGTCGTGGCCGACGACCGCATGAACACGTCCACCGCCTACCGCCTGACCTGCGAAGGCACCGCCCTCCTGTGGCAGGGCGACTACCACCAGGCCCGGCAACTGCTCCGGGCCCTGGGCCGCCGGATCGACCGCAAGGCGCCTTTGGCGGCCTCGTCCGCGAACGCGGCCTTCCATCTGGAGCGCCGCGCCCGTGGCCACCGGGCCCGCGTGCTCGGCAGACTCCTCGTACGGCTGGGCGCGGACCACACGCTCGCCCTGCGCAGGGCTCCGGACGTCCGGGCCGCCTGCGATGAGGCGTACGGCCCTCCCGGCCCGACCGCGCCGGTGGTCTCGCTGCGGGAGCTGCTCGGGGTGCTCGGCGCGCACGAGTGGCGCACGAAGGGCGTGGACGTCCCCGCGCTCGGCGCCCGCATCCATCCGCACTACGGCGTGTTCTCACCGGTCAGGGGCGAGTACGTCGACCTGGTGGCGCAAGCCCCCCTGCCCCGCCCCGCGTCGCCCGGCGGACCGGCCTTCGACCTCGGCACCGGCACCGGCGTCCTCGCCGCCGTCCTGGCCCGCCGGGGCGTCGGCCGGGTCGTGGCCACCGACGCCAATCCCCGTGCGCTGGCCTGCGCCCGCGCCAACATCAGCCGCCTCGGCCTGACGGAACAGGTGGAGATCGCATCCGGCGGCACACTGTTCCCGCCCGGTCGCGCCGCCCTCGTCGTGTGCAATCCGCCCTGGCTTCCCGCGAAGCCCAACTCCGCGCTCGAACAGGGCGTCTACGACCCCGGGGGCGCCATGCTCCACGCCTTCCTCACGGGCCTGGCCGCGCACCTGCTGCCCGGCGGAGAAGGCTGGCTGATCATGTCGGACCTGGCCGAACAGCTGGGCCTGCGCGCTCCCGGCGAACTCCGCTCGGCCATCACGGCGGCGGGACTGCGGGTCGCGGACCGCCTCGACATCCGGCCCCGCCACCCGCGCGCCGCCGACCCCGCGGACCCCCTGCACGCGGCCCGCGCGGCCGAGGTCACGTCACTGTGGCGGCTGAACCCTGACGCCTGACGGCCGGGCGTGCGGAGCGCTCTCCCGGGCCTGCGGAGCACTCTCCCGGGCCCGTGGAGCGGCATCCCGCTCCTCCTCCACCTCCACCTCCCGCACCAGCTCGATCGCCCGCCCCAGAGTCGAGAGCCGGGCGTCCGGGCTCTCGCCCGCCGGATAGAATCGGACCGTGTCCACGCCCGCGTCGCGCCACACCCTCAGCCGCTCGCGGACCATGTCCTCGGTGCCGATGAGTGTGGTGGCGAGGACCATGTCGTCGGTGATCAGGGCCGCGGCGCCGTCGCGGTCGCCGGACTGCCAGCGGGTGCGGACCTCGGCGGCGGTCTCCGCCCAACCCTGCCTGCTGTAGGCGCTGTTGTAGTAGTTGGTGGTGGCGGAGCCCATGCCGCCCAGGCTGAAGGCGAGTTCCTTCTTGCGGCCCGCGACCATGGTGCGCAGCGCGTCCTCGTCGTCGGCGAAGGCCACTTCCGCGCCCTGGCAGATGTCCAGGTCCGCGCGGGAGCGGCCGGAGGCGGCCAGGCCCGCGTCGAGGTGGTCGAAGTAGGCCTCCTTCGAGCCCTCGGGGACGAAACTCGTGCCGAGCCAGCCGTCGGCGATCTCGCCGGTCAGGTGCAGCATCTTGGGCGAGAGGGTGGCCAGGTAGACGGGCAGTTCGTGCTCCGCGCGCATGGACAGACGCATGGGCTTCGCGTCGCCGCCGGGCAGCGGAAGGGTGAACTCCCGCCCCTCGTACGAGATTTTCTCGCCGGTTGCCGCCATGCGGACGATCTCCACCGTCTCCCGCATCCGGGCGAGCGGGCGCGCGAACGGCACTCCGTGCAGGCCCTCGATCACCTGCGGTCCCGACGGACCGAGCCCGAGGATGAAGCGGCCGTCGGAAATGTTCGAGAGAGTGATCGCCGCGCGGGCGATGGCCGCAGGGGTGCGGGTCGCGAGCTGGATGATGCCGGAGCCGAGCAGCATGCGTTCGGTGCGCGCGGCCAGGTAGCCGATGGGCGAGGGCGCTTCGGAGCCCCACGCCTCGGCGACCCAGCAGATGTCCATGCCCAGCTTCTCGGCCTCGGTGACGAAGTCGACGGTCTCCCGCCAGTTCGCCCCGGACGCCTCGATGGTCGTCGACGTACGCATCACGCGCCCGCCTCCCCGGCCCCCGCACCC